>JBLHMY010000024.1:0-18402 GCA_047621065.1 Glaciecola sp.
TTAAAGGCATTTTGCATGACTTCCTACATCACTTCTTTGAAGAAGACTTGCAAATACGCTTTCGGCCTTCTTATTTTCCCTTTACTGAGCCTTCGGCCGAAGTTGACGTAATGGGCAAAGATGGTAAGTGGTTAGAGGTTTTGGGTTGCGGTATGGTGCATCCAAACGTACTTAAAGCCGTGAATATTGACCCACAAGAATATACCGGGTTTGCATTTGGAATGGGTGTTGAACGCCTTACAATGCTGCGCTACGGCGTTACCGATTTACGCTCATTTTTTGAAAATGACGTACGTTTCTTGAAACAGTTTGCATAATTAGAGTAACAGATGAAATTTAGTGAATCTTGGTTAAGAGAATGGGTAAATCCCAAAATAGATACAAATGCACTTTGTGAACAGCTTAGCATGGCAGGACTAGAGGTTGATGGTGTGCAACCCGCTGCCGGGTTATTTACAGGCGTTGTCGTAGGTGAAGTTGTAGAATGTGGTCAGCATCCAGATGCTGATAAACTTCAAGTCACTAAAGTTGATGTGGGTGGTGATGAACTCCTCGACATTGTTTGCGGTGCGCCTAATTGTCGTAAAGGCATAAAAGTAGCCGTTGCTATTGTGGGTGCGGTACTACCTGGTCCGTTTAAAATTAAAAAAGCAAAATTACGTGGTCAACCTTCTCACGGCATGCTGTGTAGTTTTTCTGAATTAGGCATGGGCGATGACCACTCTGGAATAGCAGAATTGCCGTTTGACGCCGTGGTAGGTGAAGATTTTCGGGATTACCTGGACTTAGACGACAACATTATTGAAATAGACTTAACGCCTAATAGGGCAGATTGTTTAGGCCTTAAAGGCATTGCGCGCGAAGTAGGTGTACTTAATCAATTGGACGTAAAAGGTATTGAGATAAGCCCAAGTGAAATTGGCACACAAACTACCCGCGGTATTCAACTGGTCAATCCCCAAGCGTGCCCGCGTTATTTAGGTAGAGTAATTGAGCAAATAGACTTAACTGTTGATTCTCCATTATGGCTTAAAGAAAAACTTAGACGCAGTGGTGTTAGATCTATAGACCCAATTGTAGACGTGACTAACTACGTGTTGTTAGAATTGGGCCACCCAATGCACGCTTTTGACAACGCAAAGTTAACCGGCGATGTAATTGTTCGCTATGCAACAAAAGACGAAAAGCTGACCTTATTAGATGGTAACGAAGTTACGCTTATAGAAAACACTTTAGTCATAGCAGATGAAGAAAAAGCGCTAGCAATGGCAGGGATATTTGGTGGTTTAGATTCCGGTGTACAATCGCAAACTAGCGATATCTTTTTAGAGTCAGCATTTTTTAGTCCCGATGCAATATTAGGCAAAGCCAGACAATACGGTTTACATACTGATGCATCGCATCGTTATGAACGCGGTGTTGACCCTGAACTGCAAACAGCAGCGATGGAAAGAGCAACACAGCTATTACTGGAGATAGTAGGCGGTAAGGCGGGTCCAATTACAATTGCTGAGAGTAAACCGGACTTACCCGTGAGGAATCAAGTAGTCCTCACGCAAAGTCGATTAGCACGCGTTTTAGGCGTTAATATAGAGTCCGACAGAGTTACCGATATACTAAATAGACTGGGTATGAAGGTTTCAACTATACAAAATTCTTGGCAAGTAAAAGCACCTTCATATAGATTCGACATTGCCATTGAAGAAGACTTAATTGAAGAAGTTGCTCGCGTTTATGGTTATAACAATATCACTAACACAGCTCCTCTAGCACGTTTGAATATGTCATATCAGCAAGAAAATATAGTTAATATCAATAGCTTCAAATTAATGCTGTGTTCTAAAGGCTGCCACGAGGCTATTACATATTCGTTTGTGGATCCCAAAAAGCAAATTCTACTGTTTCCCAATGCGAAAACCCTTTTATTAGAACATCCAATAAGCGCCGATATGTCGGTAATGAGGGTTAGTTTGTTACCAGGGTTATTGCAAGCATTGTCGTATAACCAAAAGCGTCAACAGCAAAACTTAGCCATGTTCGAGTCAGGATTAGTGTTTACAGCTGACCATAGCGCTGAAAATGGCGTAAAGCAGATTGCGAAGCTATCAGCTGTGCTGTCGGGCAATACAGCTGGTGAACATTGGGCTATCGCCAATAAACCACGTGATTTTTATGATGCTAAATCTTTGGTTGAGGAAATACTAAATATGTCAGCAGGGCACATTGAAGCCGAATTTATTGCTAGCAAAAATACGATTTTTCATCCCGGACAATGTGCATCAATTGTGGTGAATGGTAAAGAGATTGGTATTGTTGGTGCAATACATCCTCAGTTTGAGAAGCCGTTAGGTCTAAATGGGCGTACTTTTGCATTTGAATTAAATGTAGCTGATATTGAACAAAGAAACTTGCCTTTAGCCAAAGTTGTTTCTAAGTTTCCGGCAATTCGAAGAGACCTTGCCATTACCGTTTTAGAGAATGTTGACACAGGTAAATTACTAAAAAGTATCGAAAAAATTGATATATCTGATTTGGTTTGCATAAACTTGTTTGATGTGTACACTGGAGAAGGAATTATTATGGGTGAGAAAAGCCTCGCGCTGTCAATATGGTTACAAAGTGTTGATAAAACACTAGAGGATCAAGAAATTCAAGATACAGTCGATAAGATAATTAGACATTTGCGAGACAATTTTAGTGCAGCATTAAGAGAATAAAAATATGGCGTTAACCAAAGCAGATATGGCCGAACATTTGTTCGACAAACTAGGCTTAAACAAGAAAGAAGCAAAAGACCTTGTTGAGCTATTTTTTGAGGAAATCAAGAAGTGTTTAGAGTCTGGAGAACAGGTGAAGCTTTCTGGGTTTGGCAATTTTGATTTGCGTACCAAGAATGAACGTCCCGGAAGAAATCCAAAGACAGGTGAAGATATACCTATTAAGGCTCGTAGAGTGGTTACCTTCAGACCGGGGCAAAAATTAAAAAGTAGGGTAGAAAATATTCCTGTCAAAAATTAGGATAGCCAATGGTTAAACCGAATATCGTGCTGTCAAAGCGTGCAATAGTATTGTGCGCTTTTTTGTTCTTTGGATGCTCTGATCAATACAAAACAGCTGAAACCGAGCTTACTCAAGCTCAAGTAGACATTCAAAAGATGTCTGATGACGCTTCATACACCACAACAGAAAATTCTCCGCTGTTGACATTACAAGAATTACTCGGCGCCTCAGATGTCAAACAAGCGCTTGCACAAGCCGCAGCTGCCAAAGATATTAATGCACTAACGCTATGGCAAGAAACTTTACTGAGCGCGGCGAGCGAAGTTAATTTAGCTCCTAGGGATCGCGCATTAATTGCGGGAGAGCAAGGGTTACGCTACCTAGAATTCCAAGGCATAAAGACCAACTATCAAAGCGCTTTTGAAGATGCTTTTGTAGAATTTGAAGATGTAAGCAAAGTCTATCAGGATTATCCAGCGTTTGAAAACTTGCATAAAAGCTCAATGACATTGGTTACACAACGAGACGAACTGGTGGCGAAAGTCGCACAAGAGTTAGAAGCGTCGGGGTTTGAAGGAAACGCAGTTGAAGAAGCTAGGCGTCAGTGGCAAAACTTTTTTAAAAGCCAATCAGCACTTCAATCCAGCGGGGAAAATATTCTTAGCGCGCCAACACCGGAGTAGTTCGTTGTTTCATCAATATTGATTGGATGTATATTAAACCTCAATATCGGCAATGCCTGCAACATGATTACAATGGCGAGCTAATACAAATAAATAATCGGATAATCGATTAATATAAGACAACGAAATATCGCTTACGTTGTAGTGTTTAGAGACACTAACGAGTCTTCTTTCAGCCCGTCGTGCAATGGTTCTTGTTACATGTAAATGCGCCGATAAAGTACTTCCACCGGGCAGTATGAAGCTTGTTTGCGGGGGTAATTTTACCTGCATTTGGTCAATACATTCTTCTAAATGCTCAATGCTAGAAGCCTCTAGTTTGTCGCTATCTGACAGCGCAAAGCCAATAGCGAACAGCTGTTGCTGGCATGCCACAAGAGTCGATTTTTGAGCGTAAAGGGCTTCGTCTTCCATGCTACTAGCACATAGTCCTATATACGAGTTTAATTCGTCTAGAGTGCCATAGCAATCCAGCAATATGTCGTCTTTATCCATTCGCACAACCGTACTGGTGTATACAGCGGTTGTACCTTTATCACCTTGTTTCGTATAAATTTTCAATTAAATGTCCTTTAGGTAGTGTCGCTTTAGTCGGCGGTGTCATTAATAATAACTTGGTCATCAGTAGGGGGCGTAAATCTTTCTAGCCTAACAATGAGACCAAAAGCTGGATGATCAAAATAATGAATTTGTTTACTAATAACGCGTCTTCTTTGCTTCGAAGGAAATGCACTTAAGTGGCTACTACCGTTAATATCTAACACCAGTGAGAAGCGATTGAACTCGCTGTCTATATGTAAATAAGGCACTTGATTAACATAATCTAAATATACTTTAATTTTACCATCTATTTCATATTGCTTCTCAAGCGTAAATTCTGTCTCGCTTGTATTTTGCAGTAGTGGCGATTGCGCTAACCAATCGACAGATTGATTATTGTCTAAACTGGTTTGCAATATATCGAAAAAACGAATATCGTCACTTTCAACAAGTGCATTATTGGTTCGTGAATATGCTTTTTGCCACTGTTCAAATGATTGTACGTGACTGGTTTCAAGCACGTTCCCTGCACGCACCCTTATAAATTCAGCATTTTCTATACCAAATTGAACCTCTTGCCGCCAAGCGGTATAAAGTAAAGCAGTAATGTCTCTTTGTTTAAATACGCTTTGGGCATAATCTTGCAAGACCAAGTCACTGCGTGCTAGAACTTGGTTGTTGCCTGTAAAAAAGCTGTTATCACTAAATAATTGCGGGCCAATATTAGGCAATGCAAAGTCACTTATAGAGGGTTGTGGTTGATTGTTCACACAACGTAAAGAAACGGCTGAATTAGCAATTTTTTGCAACTGCAAGTTAATATCGATGACGTGATTTGTTAAGGCCATAATAGCGGCTTGGTCTGAAGTTAAGGCTTCATTATCAATATTTATTTTTGATATAGACGCTGATTGGGTAATGAAATTACTCATGTCGAAAGGTGCTAAAATATTTTTCAGCAGGGCGGCGCTGGATATCAGCAGGTTGTTCTGGTGCTGACTTAAGTTTTGATTAGTATCTTCAATTATTTCTTGGTTTGTATCATGTTTGTTAAGGCCGCCTTGTTTACTGTCAGCTGTATCTTTTATAAATACTTGAGGTCTAGGTTGATAACTAAAATCAACAGAGGCGCCAAACGCAGATTCGACTGTTGCGGTAACGCCGCACCTGGGCAATGCAGCAAAATAAGCTTTAAAGCTTGACGCATTTTGCAATGCTGCTAAGTATAGTAAGTTATTCGCGTCATTTTGCGCAGTGTTTTGAATAACAGTCTCAGCCGCAAAATTTTCATTATTTGACGGCAAAAGTGTACGTTTAAATACAATCAGTTCAACATTAAACCACCACTGTGGCTCGCTACTATTTTGCGCACGTACTGAAAAACTACCTAGCACTGCCAGTAGTATTAGCGTTGACGATGTCATATATACAATGAGTTTTTTGGTCATTACAATCCACAATATTTGGTTACGCATAACAGCTTTTGGCCAGTGTTTCTAGAAGGTTCAATGTGTAATCAAGTCTTTCGTTATTCGCCGGTGTTTTACGCATAAAGCGTATCTTTGTAGGGCCGTCGAACTTAAACTGAGAAGATCTTTTTTGCACCAGCTGTATTAATGCACCTGGGTCTACTTTTGCATCTTGCTCAAATTCAATAGTACCACCTTGGTCATTGGCTTCAATTTTATTTATACCCAAACTAGCCGCAGTTAACTTTATTGCCGTTTGTTGCACTAAATTTTTAGCCTGTTGAGGCAGTAATCCAAACCGATCAATCATCTCTATTTGCAGATTATCAATTTCGTCCATATCGTTACAATTAGCCAGCTTTTTGTACATAGATAAACGCATATTCACATCGCCAATATAAGCTTCTGGTAGCAATGCAGGAATCCTTAAGTCGACCTCTGTTTGCTTACCTAGTGTATCTGTTAAGCTAGGTTCTCTGCCTTCTTTTAAGGCCTCTACCGCTTTTTCAAGCATTTCCATATATAAATTAAAGCCAATTGAATTTATTTGTCCTGACTGACCATCACCTAATAACTCACCCGCACCTCTAATTTCAAGATCATGAGTGGCTAACGCAAAACCAGCGCCCAAGTTTTCTAATGATGCAATGGCTTCTAAACGCTTAGTGGCGTCTTTCGTCATCCTTCTTGCGTGAGGCGTTAATAAATAAGCATAGGCTTGATGGTGTGAACGGCCTACGCGGCCGCGCAACTGATGCAACTGCGCCAAACCTAAATGGTCTGCTCGGTCTATAATAATAGTATTAGCGGTGGCAACATCTATGCCTGTCTCTATAATAGTAGAGCACACCAATACATTATAACGCTGATGATAAAAGTCATTCATGACGTTTTCTAATTCGCGCTCACGCATTTGCCCATGACCAATTGCGATGCGGGCTTCGGGGACTATTTCGGCTATATCGGCTGCGGTTTTCTCAATAGTCTTAACTTCATTATGTAAAAAATATACCTGACCACCGCGTAATATTTCTCGCATTATTGCTTCACGAATAATGTCGGTGTGTCGTTGCTGTACAAATGTTTTTACCGCTAGTCTGCGTGCAGGAGGCGTAGCAATAATAGATAAATCACGCATACCGCTAAGCGCCATATTCAAGGTACGGGGAATAGGTGTAGCGGTAAGCGTCAAAATATCTACGTCTGCGCGCAGGGCCTTGAATTTTTCCTTTTGTCTAACCCCAAATCTGTGTTCTTCATCTATGATTACCAAGCCAAGATCTTTAAATTTAACACCATTTTGTAATAATTTATGTGTGCCTACGACAATATCTATTTGACCATCTTCTAACTTTTGCATTACCACTTTTTGGTCTTTTTGACTTACAAAGCGTGAAACAACCTCAATAATGAAGGGGAATTGGGAAAATCTGTTTTTGAAGTTCTCAAAATGTTGTTGCGCAAGTAATGTTGTTGGCACTAGTATTGCGACCTGTTTACCATGCATAGCGCTTACATAGGCCGCTCGCATAGCCACCTCAGTTTTACCAAAACCAACATCGCCGCAAACTAATCTGTCCATGGCGTTGTTACTGCCCATATCTTGCAGCACAGCATTTATTGCTGTTTCCTGATCGGGCGTTTCGTCAAACGGAAAACTATCTGCAAAGCGCTTGTATTCTAACCAATCAATAGGGTAAGCAAAACCGGGTTTTGCTGCTCTTTTTGCATATATATCAAGCAGGTGTGCAGCTACATCGCGTACCTTCTCAGCTGCCTTTTGTCGTGCTTTTGACCAAGTGTCACTACCAAGAAGATGTAACGGCGCATTTTCAGCTTCGCCGCCACTGTAACGACTAATTAAATGTAAAGACGACACCGGTACATAAAGTTTCGCTTGTTTTGCATATTCTATGCTTAGATACTCTGTGGTAACGCCGCCTACATCGAGTGTTTGTAAGCCTAAAAAACGACCTACGCCGTGTTCAATATGAACTACTGGTGAACCCTCCGATAATTCAGCTAAATTCCTAATAATGGCGCTTTGGTCTACAGATGTAGCTTTACTGCGCTGTTTACGGCGACTTACTTTATGTCCTAGTAGCTGTTTTTCAGTAATAAGCAGTAAAAGGTTGGACTTATCATCGCAATTGAAGCTGTCTTCTACTTGACCAACAACAATGTTAAGGACATTTTTTTTAGTGAGTGCTTGGGTAAATGAATCTGCAGAAACTACCTTAATAGATGCTTTGCTTAATATATTGATTAAGCTTTCTCGATGCCCCGTAGACTCAGCCACAAAAATTACTTTTTTACCAACTTCATTGGCCCGTTTAACTTCGGCTTGAATAGCTGAGTAAGGATTAGTTGCTAGTGTATCAATCCCTATATTCGCCAAGGGCTGCGTGAAAAATGGAATGTTTACAGCTGACTTATTCATTGCTTCAGCGGTAACTTTAGCACTAGGCCATTGTTTTAGTTGAGTGTTTAGTTCTTGCTCAGTTAAGAATAATTGCTCAGGTGGTAATAGTGGACGGGCTAAATTAAATTGGTACTGTTCGTATCTATTTTGTAGGTCAACCCAAAATTGATGGCTAGCAGCTGGAATATCATCAGCAAAAACTAACAGTGTATCTTCATGTAAATAATCAAATAAGCTTGCAGTTTGTTCAAAGAATAAAGGTAAATAGTACTCAATGCCGCCGGGCATTGTGCCTTTACTCACTTGATACAGAACAGATTCATGATCGTTGTTGGCCGACTGAGTGAACTGGTCTAAATAACGAGTACGAAAACCACTAATTGCTTGTTTGTCAGTTGGAAACTCACGTGCGGGAAGCAAACGTATCGCATTTTTCTGTTCTAAACTGCGCTGTGTTGAGGGGTCGAAATAATGTATAGAATCTATTTCGTCATCGAATAAATCTATTCGAAAAGGTTTGTCGCTGCCCATTGGGAATAAATCGATAATAGAACCACGCACACTAAATTCGCTATGTGACATAACCTGTCCCACATGCAGATACCCTGCTTTTTCAAGATTTCGTCTGAATTCAGTAGGGTCCAGTGTTTGATTTTTTTCTAAGTATAATAAATGCTGGCCAACATATGTAACAGGAGCAAGCCTTTGCAGCAGAGTACTAACAGGAATTAAATATACGCCTGCTTTCTTTTTACTCAGTAAATAAAGTGTCTCTAGCCTTTTAGAAACAATATCTTGATGCGGTGAAAAGTGGTCATAAGGCAACGTTTCCCAATGAGGGAACAAATTAACGCTCAAATTTTTGTCATCACTGAAAAAACGGATTTCTTTTTCTAGTTGATAAGCTTGGGCAGTGTCGGTGGTAATTACAATTAATGGACCCGAGTGGGCCTGCGCCGCTTTCGCTATAGCTAAAGATTGTGCACTACCAGTTAAACCTGTCCATTTTATGCGATCTGTAATGTTACGTTCTTTTTTAGTCTTGGGTAATCGCGGTTCAATAAGTGACGACATATCTTAAAGGATACTCTTTGTTTTAAATAAATTTACAGTAGTAGATTATACTGCAGGCAATCATATCAATGGCAGTACTATGGCTGCTAAATGCGCTAAATGTTATCATAAAGATACTCTATAGCATTCACTCAGTATTGTTTTGTTTGTTTTACCTTCAGGCACCGCTTTTATACATCATCTTTATTAGCGTGAATGTTTCGTAAAGCCTGTGTTTGAAGATGCAAGCTTGCACGTACAAGCAACTCTTGATCCTGCTCTCTAATGTGGGTAAACACGTAGCTTAGTTCATATCCATTGTCAGTACTTATCGACTCAATGGCTTCGCCATAGGCATAGATGGCAGCCGACTCAGTTTCTAAAAAAAGTTTGATTGCTTTCACATCACCTACATTTACAGCTTTCGTATGGGAAATAACACATCCACCACCGCCAAACTTTATGGCATCGGCCCTATATTCTGGTTCGTCTTGTTGTTGCAAGATAAAAGACATCATAAGGTCAATTTTTTTTGTCTGAAATTGCAAATATGCGACTAAATCTTCAAGTTTTTCTCCCAATCCTCTGAGAGGTTTGAGAGCTTTTGATTGAATATCGGCCATTTCACCCGCAATTTTGAAGGCATAGGGCATGTGTTTTTCAAACTCAAGTGCGGACTGCGAAAATTGCTGTTGGGTAATATCAACAATGTTGGCTTTAATAGGATACGCAATTAAATAAAATGCAGAAAACTGTTCTTTTTTAGAATCTAGTGAAGACAAGGGTCATTCCTTTACTTTCATGCTTATGTTAAAAGCAGCATCAGTGTTAATCAATTGTGCGTTAGCGGCAGTCAATGTATTGATATAAACGCACAATCACCTTAAGGGATCATATACAGCTTATGGTAAATAATAGTAAACTTACAAGCAAATAGCATTCATTTTTCATTAGGTTACTGATTTTAGATGTCAATTTCAGCTTTGGTCGCATTTAGGTATTCACAATCAGGCACAAAACAAAGTTTTGTAGCTTTTATTAATCGTTTTTCGATTATTGGAATAACCTTAGGTATTGCCGCTTTAATTGTCGTTTTGTCAGTAATGAATGGCCTAGAAGGACAATTGAAAAAACGCATTTTAGGTATTCTACCGCATATAGTAATTGCAAGCGAAACACCGGTGCAATTCCCGCCCCATTTACGTGGAAAAATTTTAGCACAAGTGCCTTATAGTGAACGTGAGGTAATTGTGCAATCGCGTTCTAAGGTCGCTGGATTGTTTTTACAGGGCACTGAAACTTCAGCCGCTAAGCCTTTTTCTATTGTTGCTAAGAGCATTGTGTCAGGCCAGTGGGATAGTTTAACATCAGGCAGTTTTAACGTCGGTATTAGCCGTATACTAGCGGCTAGCTTAGATGTCGATTTAGGCCATCAGTTGAGGCTTATTAATCCTGACAGCAGTATTTATTCGCCACTTGGGCGCATTCCAAGCCAACGATTGGTAACAATCTCTTTTATTTTTGATATAAACTCCGAGATGGACGATAAAGTGATGTTTATTCATCTTGATGACTTGGCTCGTCTATCTAGGAAAAAAACTGTTCAAATACAACAGCAGCGATTGTTTTTGTTTGATGCATTTGAATACCTACCCATTGTTGAATATTTACAAGCAAATAACTACCGCGTGACCAACTGGCGCGAGCGGCAGGGCCCTTTATTTGATGCGGTAAAAATGGAAAAAAACATGATGTCACTTATGTTGCTGTTAGTTATTGCGGTGGCTGCATTTAATGTGGTGTCAGCTTTGGTCATGGTAGTGTCGGAAAAAAAATCAGATATTGCCATTTTACAAACTCAAGGCATGTTGCCTGCGGATATTATGAAAATATTTTTGTTTAATGGTGTTTTAAACGGATTGAAAGGTCTTGTTGCTGGCATTTTACTTGGCTTAATAGGATGCTGGGGTCTAAATGATATATTAAATCTGCTAGGTTCAAATTTAGCGTTTGGTGAAAATGGACAAGGCTTGCCTATCGATATTCAGCAAACTCAGCTAATTTATATTGCGGCGGGATCACTTGCATTATGCATTTTAGCAAGTTGGTATCCTGCGTATAAAGCACAATCAATTACACCAGCAAATAGCCTACGCAGCGAATAGTTGTTACTATTGTGCAGCATAATTAAAACACTCTTTTAAATGTTAGGGTGCAATATCTAGGGAAACAATGTGAGTAAAGTCTTTATAAGTTCATCGTCGTTATTAGAAGATTCGTTCAGAGTCGCTTCACAAGTCTATGAAGACGGGTTTCGACCAGATTTTATTGTTGGTATTTGGCGAGGTGGCGCTCCAATTGGTATTGCGGTACAAGAGTTTTTTGAATATAAAGACGCACCTACCGATCATATTGCGGTGCGCACATCTTCTTACTACGGTATTAATCAACAGTCGAAAGAAATAAAGGTGCACGGATTACATTATCTTGTCGAAAATGCTAATGCAGGTGATAAATTATTAATAGTCGACGACGTATTTGACTCAGGCCGCAGTATTGAAGCGCTTATTAACCAAATTCACGCACTTATGCGCCTAAATGCACCAAAAGAAATACGCATTGCCACACCTTATTACAAACCTAAAAATAACAAAACGCAGACCAATTTAGTTCCAGACTACTTTGTACACGAAAGCGAGGAGTGGTTAGTGTTTCCACATGAATTATCGGGCTTAACGAAAGCCGAAATTATTGCAGGGAAAACAGAATTAGCAGGTCTACATGATATTTTATTTACGCAGTAGTTTACGGGTGCTATTTCCCGTCTATATAAAACTTATCGTGGAAAGTATGCACCAAATCAGGTTTGTAAATAACTAAACAGGTAATACTGAAGCCATTAAAAAAGGCTTCAGGAAACATCATGAGAAGTGTCATGTAGGTATAGTTATATTGTATGATATCCCACGTATAAACCCCATCAAGAAAATAATACCCGCTAAAGGCTAACATTTTCACGCCCATTGTTATGGCGCCGGGGAAAAATGCGCATAAAAAAATGTAGACGAATAAGTGTCTTGGCATGCGATGAAACGAAAATGCGAATATTCCATAGGTAATTAAGATAGGCAAAAACACCCCAATTAGACCATTAACACCCAACATGCTCCATTGCTCATTGCCAAGAATAGTCATAATGATTAGCACAGTTGACGCGACCAACACAGCCCAACGAAACCCAAGTACTAACGTGAGCGTAGTTAGCCATAAAAAATGGATAACTAAACCGTCATAAATACTGACCCTAAAGGACCATAAAAATAATATAGCAACGGTTGAACCAAAAATAATATGCTGCCATTTACGTTCTTTTATAATACGAATAAAGTCAGTTTTACTGGCAACATAGAAAAACCCTAGTGCATAAATAAGTAAACTGATTGTTTGAATAGTGCTCACTAATTACTACCGAATATGGCCCACAAGAGGGCGTTAAAGAAATATCTACAAGTAATATTACATTTTTTAGTTAACTGTGCCTACCTAACGAGTATAACAAAAGTGAGCGGTCTTGAACGACAAAAAAAACGCGATAGCAAATCTTAAACTTAAATTAATGCCTACATAAACATATTGCAACAAAAGCTAATGCGTTTTCGCTAGCCACTGATGTATAATACCGTGTAATGAGGACCTAAAGTATAAGGCTTAGTATATTCATGTCATTGTTTAGGGCATTATTTCCATTTTTTAATTCGTCCAATGAAGTTTACTTAGATACCGCAGCAACCAGCCAGCGTATTGATTCGAGCCTGGTAGCTATGCAGCAGTATTATTGTGAATATAACGCAAATGTTCACCGCGGAAACTACGCCAGCGCAAGACTTGCTTCAAATAAGTATGAGCAGTCACGAGAAGTCATCGCCGATTTTTTAGGCGCTAAAAGCTCTTCTGAAATTATATTCACGAGTGGCACTACCGACGCCATCAATATGATTGCAAATGGCCTTAATATAAGTGACCTGCAAGGCAGTGAAATACTTTTACTTGAAAGTGAACATCATGCCAATTTGTTGCCATGGCAAAGGTTTGCAGCAAGACATAATTTGACTCTCAAAAAAATCACTCTAGGGAGTAATGGTACCTTCGGACACGAAGAACTCAACGGTGCCTTAGCAAGCCTCACCAGCAATGTGGTTATACTGGCAATTGCTCACGTGTCGAATGCACTGGGTAATATTTATCCTATCCAAGAGTTGTGTGCAAAAGCAAGCGAGGTGGGTGCACTGAGCGTTGTTGACGGTACCCAAGCAGCCGCACATATTGCCATTAATGTATCAACTATTAATTGTGATTTTTATGCTATTAGTGGCCATAAAATGTACGCCGGTACGGGCATTGGAGCCTTATATGGTAAAATGACTTGGTTAGAAAAACTCTCCCCTATTCAGCTTGGCGGTGAAATGATTACTCACGTTACTTGGGATTCGTATGCGCTACAGGCGCCTCCAGGCAAGTTTGAAGCGGGCACACCAAATATTGCGGGCGCAATAGGAATGGCGGCTGCAGCTGAATTTATTAAAACAAATATCAAACAAATTCAGGATCATGAACTAGCACTTGCAAAATATTTAGTAAATGAGCTGAATCCCTTAGTTGAAAGCAATAAGCTTGTTTTGCTGGGTAACATTGGTAATGCATTAAGTGGACATCGACACGGTGGTTTTTGCCCTTATGATGCAAGTAAGGCAATAGCGCTGCTATCATTTTATGCTCCTTTAATACATGCAAATGATATAGCTGCTCAATTAGCTACCCAAAATATTGCGTTAAGATCGGGTCATCATTGTGCTATGCCTCTTATGCAAAGCTTGGGTTTAGAAGGGTGTGCTAGAGTATCAGTAGGTTGCTATACAACGCTTAAAGAAATTGATGTGTTTGTTGCGAGTCTTAATCAATTATTCCAAGAAGGCCTTTGCATTGGCGCAAATAATTCATTAAGTACACAACAGCAGCAAAACTTTCAGATTATTAGTCCTTCGCAATGCACTATTGGTATGGCTGTTAGTGAAGCATCTGACTGGAATGCCAAGCATCGTTTGCTACTGCTGCACAGCAAAAGTTTACCAACGCTGCCAGTATCCGCGCGAACAAAAAGAACAGAAGTAGCGGGCTGTGAAGCAAGAGTATGGTTAACACTTATTACTGAGCAAAATGGCAGTGAGCAGTTTTATGCTTACTCTGAAAGCAAAGTGGTTAGAGGTATCCTTGCTTTGATTATTGAAAAAGTAAGCCAGTTTCGAAAAACAGATGTTCAACTTTTAGATATTAAGAGGTACTTAAGCCAAGTGGGTCTTTCTCATTATTTTAGTGAAGGCAGGCGCGATGGGATTGGACATATTATTCAACGCATCCATACAGAATATTTACAGACATAATTTGTTCTTTTACTTATTTTTAGCTTCAATCCATTGGCTCATGTATTTGCTCGTTTGAAATTGATGGTGACTTAACATGTTTTGTAGAAAGTTTTTTGATCTGTCAGTGTTTATATTGGTAACTTTAGCTTCTATCGTATTTATAAATTGTGCTTGATTATGCGCTATGTCGTATTCTTCTTGCAATATTTTGTAGCCGTTTTGACAACTTTCTTGCCAAGTGTCTTTATTGGTATATAGGATCACTGAAGCAGTAATAAATTCATCAATTGTATTGGCGACTTGGCCAGCCCATGGGTTATTAGTAATTCCTTCAATACCCAGCGGCGTTGTTACCGAGGGCGTGCTGCACTGCATCGCATCAAGTAATTTGCCCTTTACTCCAGCACCAAATGAAATAGGCGCAAGCATCACTCGGGCTTGTTTAATAACGGCAAACTGGTCTTCAACAAAGCCATGAACGAAAAACCCTATTTTTTTATTTTCTAGCTGCTTAACTTTTGGAGATATATACGCACCGTAAACATGACAACAAATTTTTGGGTGCTGCTTGTGAAGCGCTTGGTGAATTTTTGGCCAACATTGTTCAGCCAGTATTTTAACTGCATGATAATTAGGTGCGTGCCTAAAATTTCCAATAAATACGAAATCAAGCTTTTGCTCATAAGATAGCTTTTGCTTAAGTAGACTGGCCATGGTTTGCGACAAAATAAAAGGTATATGTATTATTTGATTGTTGGGTACACTCAAATGATTGTTTAAGAGGTCTCTTTCAAAGTCTGATAGTACAACAGTGACATCAGCTTGCAAAATACAGGCAATTTCTCGTAGCGCAATATCATTGTGTAGTAACGCTGTGTTGACTGTTTTTGTAATGTCACTACTTTGCATAAATACCGTACTGTAGTCTTTGTTTTGGTGTTGCTTTAATAAATCATGCCGTGCTGCCCTAAGACAATGTAAGTCTTCAGCATCAAGTACTAATAACGCTTTAGGACAACAGTGCTTAACGCGCCAGGCAAACTGCTCAAAACTAAGGTAGCGATCAAAAATAACAATGTCGGGCTGTAACACCATTATTTTCTCATTAAAGCTAGTACAGTTAAGCTGTATAGTAAAAACGTTAACCTGCAGCGACAAAAGATCATAGCTTTGCTGTGTTGTCTGTGCTGCGCTGCAAAAACTTACCTGCCAATTATACCGCTGCGCGGCTTTGATATAGCTCAATATGTTCTGACCTGCAGCAGATGACTTGGGTTCAGGCCATACAAACCCTATGAATAACACATGCATTATGTTTTATACCTAATTATTTATGTGTACATGAATATAAATCAAATAAGACTATTGTTTCGAAACTCACGTGTACTTTGGTAAATAATTATAAGCTAAGTGATGAGTAAGTGGCTAATTAAACTAAAAATAAACTACCGAAATTCAAAGAATTGCCGAAAATATAGATATAACGCGGAATGTGTCTTCTATGTTAATAGTACACTAACGAAATATCTGTGAATTATGGCAACTAATATTTATCTGCACAATAAACAGGAGTAATACCGACACAATGAACGCTATTGAATACGCCCAAAGAGCCAACGAACTTTTTGCTGTACCAAATACGTCGAATCAGTTGCGTCTTTTGTTTGAACGCGATAATTCAACAATGAAAAATATCGCTGACGTTGTAAGTGGTGATCCTGGCTTAGCGTTACATTTATTAAAGTATTCGAACAGCTCACTATATCGCTTTGAAAGAAAAATAGAATCTTTAGAAAAAGCTATTCAGGTTATAGGCGCCAAAGCAGTTTATGAGTTTGCCTTAGCTTTTGGAATTACTAATATGCTAGGAAATGAGCATAAGCAATATATTGATGTAACGAGTTTTTGGAAACAAAGCATATTATCTGGTTTGTATGGTGCTTATTTTGCTAAACGATGCAAAGAACGCGATGTTTCCCGATTATACACGAGTGGTTTATTACATAATGTTGGCGAGCTTGCAGTGCTAAGAGTCAGCCCTACGTTGGCTCGAGACTGCAGTCGTTTAAAAGTGGGGATATTACCAAAAAAGTGTCAAGAAGACATATTAGGGTTTTCATATGCAGAGGTATCGGCATCGATATTACAACAGTGGCTTGTGCCTGATTCATTGGTATCAACAGTCGCTATGCAACATCATGATGAAGCGCCTGCCATTACAGTTGAATCACAAATTATGCAATTAGCATATGCACTGGCGGTTGTGAATACTTACCCCAAACATTATTGCGTGGACTTACACATACCAGAATTTTTATATACCAGTCTTCAGCTTGGTGAAAGTGCCTTACAGGATGCTGAGGAATACTGTAAAGAGCAGTTTGAGTCCTTAGCCACTATTTTCAAAGCAGCTACCAACTAACCTGCTTAGCCCAAAAAAGTCACCGTTTGCTGGCTCAATCCCATAACTCCACCATGAGCGCCCCAAATAGAGGCTTGAGTATGGTCGTATCCATCTGCTGTTTGCCAAGTAATTGATTTATAGGCAAGTCATTCGCTTAGGTTTATTTCTTTCTGGGGATAAATAAGTTCTATCTTAGCGTACTTGCAGATGCTGGCAGCACCTTCATTTATGAATATTTTGAAATGGCTTCAAAACGAGGACGTTACTTCAGGCCTTGTTAATTAAGCTTAGCTACCATCAGTTTATTCTATCTTTACAAATAGAACACATTATTTAAAAATCGTTAAACCGAGTTGTTTTGTGAATAAATCCACACAAATAGAAAATTCATATTCGCCATCAATAGCCTACACAAGATATGCGCTGCTTATCGTCACATTGGTATACGCATTTAATTTTATACACCAACAAATTATTGAAATATTATCTCCTTTTATAAAAGAATATTTAAATTTAAATGATACTCAGTTACGCTTGCTGTTTTAATGAAGTTAACCATTAAAGAGCCTAAACGCACTGCGGCGCCAAGTGGTTTTACTGCGAGATTGGGCAGATGCAGAAGCGTGCCAAATGCAAGCTTAGCAATAAAAAGTTTTAGCATTAATGCCCAATCTATGAGAATAGATTGGGCTCAGAATTAATTAGTAAAACAGGGCAACCATGGGGCGCTTGCGCCGCTTTTCTTTTTGCTTCTCAATAATGTCGAGTTCTTCTTGATTTGAAAAATTGGCGTCCCACTGCGCTAACTTTGGTTTCATTAAGTAGAACCACAGTGGCGGTATTAGTGCGATAGTAATGGTCGATATGTAACCACTAATCATCATAGGGGCTTCAGGCATAGGCTGTAACTCCTCAAAGGGTACAGCGCCTTGTGCGTGATGATGAGAATGCCGAGGTAAATTAAACATAGCCCATGTGCTAATTTTTCGGTTTGAGTTCCATGAATGTTTCGGTTTTACTGGTTGGCGAGGGTGCCTAACTAAGCCATAGTGCTCTATATAATTCACGATCTCTAGAAAACACTTTCCTGCCGCACCTATTAAGCCTAAAAACACAATGCCTTGCCAGCCAGCAAAAGCACCTACTAGTAACAAATATCCAATAGACATAAACCAGCCACGAATAACTTTGTTGTGGTAACTCAACACAGCTTGTTTTTTACGTGTTAAACGGGACTTTTCAGTATTCCATGCTGATTTATTCGTACCAATGACCGCATAAACAGTGTGCACATAAACATTTCTACCTCGGGGGGCGGTTGCTGAGTCGGCTTCTGTTGCAACTTTAGCGTGGTGATTATAGACATGCTCTATTGAAAAGTTGGCATCTAAGGTTAGGCTCATTAGCCACC
>JBLHMY010000025.1:0-18244 GCA_047621065.1 Glaciecola sp.
TTTTTTTTCCTTGAATGTTTGCAGACACAAAGTCTGCACAATCAATCCCAGTAATATTCTTGATAACAGTAACAATATCTGAGATCGAGTAAAGTTTTTGATGCCTTTGAAAGTCTCGATATAGCGAAGACATTAGATCATCAAGGCTATACTGGTTATCTGTTTTTTTTCTAATATCGTGGTCTACAATCATCGCAATAACCCATCCGCCATTATAGATAAGGAAATAATTGTCCATTTTGGATTGATCACTTTTTGCTGCACTTCGAATCGATACCTTACCTAAGCCTTGTGCGCTTGAATAATACCCGACTGCAATGACCGCATAAGCCAAAGACTCCTTTGGTGAAATGGAACCTAGCTTACTTGCTGTCTTGAAAGCATAGAACTCAGCGATGAATTTTGGATCGGCCTCACCCCTGAGGAATTTACCCTTTTGAATTCGTATCGTTATATCGGTATATTCTTCACCACTTAGGTCTCTTGGATTTCCTCTAAACATAGAGTTATATATACCAAACGCCGCTACAATGATCTTGGTAAATTCCTTTTCTTTTTTAAAAAGAGGCTTTATCCCTAAATTGGTAATTGATCTCGATTGCATCGTACTCCACGGTTTTGCTTTGGAAAATATATTTCTCTGAATAGACGTTTTTACAAACGATGAATACTAATAAAAATACACTTGAACAGTTTAAAATCATGGTGATATTGCTCCTAAATAAAACGACTATAGGCAAGAAAATAAGCATTTAGGGATAAATGCGCAATAAAACCCATACGCCAACGAAGCTGACGTTATTGAGGCGACGGCGAAGATAGAAGAGTCACTAAGTTTACCTGAAGAAAACTATAAGGTCTGTTTTTGCCACAACTCATAATAAGGGGCGGGATTTTATATAAAAATAAATGTAACCTTATTCTCTTATTTTCTATCTTAATAAGTATGCACTTAAAAAATTAGATCTAATGAACGAATATTCTGGTTTTAGCCAACACATTGCAAAAGCAACAATTGAACTCGCTAAAACAGGTGATAAAAGCGCTATGGAAGCCATTTACGTTCAGTATGCAAACCCGTGTTTTAGTTTGGCTAATCGTATTACTACCAATCCACAAATGTCCGAAGATATTGTACACAGTGTATTTGTAAAAGTGATGAAAAATATTAGTACATTTGAACATTCTGGCGCATTTTCGGGTTGGATACGACGAATAGCGGTGAATGAATCTATCGCCATATTACAAAGCCATAATAAATTTGACAGCACTATAGAATTCGAAGATGAACAGATAATAAGTGAATATTTACAAGAAGCTAACACACAATTTGACACTGCTTGGTGGGAAGCGCAAAACGATCTTCAAAAACTAAGCCAAAGACTTTCTGCTCGAGCACGAACCATATTGTTTTTACATGAAATTGAAGGGTATTCACACAAAGAAATTGCTGAGCTGTTTGGCAAAACAGAAAGTTTTTCAAAGCAATCTTTGGCAAGATCAATGCGCCTGCTGCAAACGTTAACCAACATTAAAGGGGCATAAAATGCATCTTACAGACGATCAGTTGCGTGAAATAGACAACGCTAGGGTAAACGCGTCTTTATATGATGCAAAAGTCATTAGTGATTATAAAAGTCAAACAGATGACGTTCATCTTAAAAAATGCCGTTGTTGCCAAAAACGCCTTGCTAATCTCCAAGCGTTTAGACAGCAATTAGCAAGTGACACAAACTCTACATTACCCGCATTTGAATGGCAGGCAATTACTAACGAGTTAGCTCCAAGCGCTTGTGCTAGTAGTTTGAACGAGCGAGTTCCAACGCAATTACATCAACTTAACGCAAAAGTAGAAAGGCTGAAAATTGCGCTTTTGGCTATTGCTGCCGCTGCAATTATAGTTTTGGCATACCCACAATTTAAAGGCAATACTCAAAATAAATTGAATATGCAGCTCGCGAGTCTGATAAAAGAGAACCATTTGCTGCAAGCTGATTTTGCAGAGTTTAGGCAAGCAAATAACGCGCAAACCTTCGTTTATAAATCGACTGAATTCGAACTACAAGAAATTGACCAACAAATTCAGTTGTCGTATCTAAATAACTTAAGCGTTGAGTACAAAATTAGTTTGTGGAACGAGCGGAAACAACTGCTTATACAATCGATTAATAGCAAGCCACAGCAAGCTGTTTTTATAATATGAACCATAGAGGTATACCATGAAATTACCGCAAGCAAATCCTATTTACATAGCTATCTGTTTAGTCAGTTTAAGTATGCTGGCAAGCACCGGACAGGCATCACAGACGTCGCCGGAATCACAAGCGCTTATCGATAACTTAGTGAGTCAAATAACGACAACAATGGCTGCCGTTGCCGACGCAGAAAAAAAGGCGGGTAACAAACTCAGCGACCTGCATGTTGAAATTGATATACCCGCGAAGCAATCGCCAAACTTAGGGCTTGTTTTAGATATTAATGATAGTCAAGGATTTAGAGTGTTGTCTGTATCACCTGGCAGCCTCGCCGATATGCTGAAGATTATCCAAGGTGATTTAATCTATTCAATCAACGGCATAAAGACCGTCGATAATCCGCAAAAAAATGCATTTGCTGAGCTTGAAAACACGTTGCCGGGCGATATCATAAAGCTGGAGCTTAATAGGAAAGGAACACGCAGTACAATTGAAACAAAAGTTGAAGGCCAATTCACGCCACCTATTAAAATTGAAATTGGCACATCTGCTTTAAGTAACCAACGCTCTCAAGTTTCGCAGGCAAGTGCTGAAATAGAACAGTTTGAATGTGGCACGGTTAGTGTATTTTTTAGGCCGCCCATTACAAAAGACTTACACAGTGCCTATATTAGACAAATAGATGACAATAACGTAAACGCAAGTCGCTCAAGCTTTAGACTCCCACCCGGAGTTTACACTATACATGTGCATGAATTAATTGAAGATTCTTTCTTTACCCGACGGTCACACACAATTCAAAAAGCTAAAAAAATCGAGATTGTCGTTGAAGCAAATACTACATATTATTTAGCTGCACAATTTATCAGCAAAAATAGATTCAAACAAAAAAATGGTGATTACTGGGAACCCGTTGTGTGGAAAACGCGTGAAAATAGCACATGTAAATTATAAATAAATTCTTTTTGTGCACACACCTTTTGTTCTGAAAAACTTAAACGCTTGTGAATAGTTCACCAGAAATATTAACTTACAGTACGAATATAACGAGTAACTTATGATGGGCATAACATGCGTCTAGAAGATCTCGGCGCAGATATACCTACCAGTATTGGTGTGTGTACAAATATGAATATCTATCTCTGTAATTGCTTAAACGTCAACATACTTATTGATAAGATAAAGAGATAAATTCAAATCTGCGGTCATTCCTCCCCCACAACAAAGACGTCCTTCATCAACTACCATTAAATCGGTTCGCAGATTCACCTTAGGAAAAGCTGCTTTAAAAGCCTTGGCCACTCCCCAGTGTGTGGTTGCTGTTTTACCATTTAATAGACCTGTTGCTACCAAAGTAAATACGCCAGTGCAGACACTCGATAAATCAGTACCTTCTCGATAGCACTTTTTGAGCCATTCAACCCTCTTTAAAACGTTTTGAAAAAGATAGTTTTTTCCTTAACGCTTTATAGCTTTTATCAGATGAGTTATTTTCACTTTATATCTGATATTCAAACAAACTAAAGAGAGAAACAACAAATGCATTTATTGATATTCATTATTTCGGGAATATTGGAACGCGTTCAGATTAGTGGTTTTAGCTAAAAACCAGCTAAAACCACTAACGGCAAGCTGTAGCAATTGTAATAAAAACATACAAAGTACTGTTTTTATTAAATAATAAAAAGTGGACTAAATTTTGCTTTGTACACTCGGATAAAGTCACTTTAAACAGTCAAGGAGAAAAAAATGGACGAAGGTATGTTGTTTGTATTAATCATTTTGTTTGCTTTTGTTTTACCAATCGTATTTATTAGCGTATTGACAAGCTATAAAAAAGACATGGCGAAGGCCAATGCTAATTTAAATAATTCTGAAAAAGAAAATATGAAAAACGAATTAACGTCAGTTAAAAACAGGCTAGAGGTGTTGGAAGCGATAGTGACAGATAGAAAGTATCAGTTGCATCAAGAGATAAGCGAACTCAAAGCGATAGACTAATCACCGCCATAAACTCCTCAGGTATAACACTGATGATATACCTGAGGAGTCGCCATTATTTTTATAAAACAGGTACATACCTTGCACCAGTCAGTATAGGCTAAATACAAGGTTGAAAGACTGATGAACCAAAACACGGTATAGCAAACTTTGCGACCTTAGAAACTGCCATATCAAATGGTGAGGAGCAGTTGGTTAAATAGTGATTAACAAACGAGGCAATGAAAAAGATTGAGAAAACGTGGTGGCAAAAATGTTGTTGTATTTTTCATCAATTAGAAGAGGCGGTAGCAAATGTGAATAACTGTGCTAGTTTGATGTTTTGCCTGCCGTTCAACTAAGTTGTAAATGTAAAAGTTTATTGTTGTTATCGGTTGATATGTTGATGGCGACTGAGCCGACATTGCGGTCGTAGAAATAAAAAATTTGCGAGAATAGCTTAGTTTTATTATATTTAGAAGCACAACAGCATAATAATCAACAAAAGAAGATATTCGATGATGAACAGTAAATTCAAAACGATACTTGTCGTTTTAATTTTAGCAAGCATTACCGCCTGTCAATCACAACCAAGCGGTCTTTCAGCTGAGGACCGGATGATAATCGAGACCTCGTCAAAAACATGGGTGAAAACCTATAATCAAAACGACTGGAAGGCACTGGCCTTACTCTTCTCGGCTAACGCGACCATGATGCCGCCCAACAGCCCCGAAGTGCGTGGACATGAAGCAATTGCCGCGTGGCAAAATAAAAATGAGAGCGGATTTCGCATTGCGTTCGATATTCAAGAAATAGACGGCAACGCAGACATGGCTTATGTTAAAGGGCGTTCCTGTGTCTTTATCCCAGTTGGAGATGACGGATTTTTGGTTGATGTCGGCAAGTTTCTCGAAGTCCGTAAAAAGCAGAGTGATGGCGCATGGTTAATTCACGCTGACATTTTCAATTCTGATGCGGCCCTTGGCAGCGAACTTCTCAAGTCGTGTCCGTTTGCCGCAAGCCCTTAGCACCCAAACTTTACTTATGACAAAAAAGACCTGCCTTGATTTAATGTGGCTTTAGGCCGCAATGTGGTCGCAGTTATCGTTTTGGATCGACTGCACGCCTTAGCCGTTGTTAAAAAATTATCTCAGTTCGTTATCCACCAACTCTGCATTATTTATATACTGTGCTGCTATCTCATCAATTGATATAGGGATTTCTATTGAATCAGCCCAATAAGCACGTCAACCTGAATGGCTGTATATTTATTCGCAGGGTGCCTGCAAATATTTCCTATCGTATGGTAATACTGGAAACTTTTTGTACTTCTACTTTTGCTTTGATGATCTTCAACCACGCTTTTATAGCTGAAACGGCTATTGTCTTAGAATGGTATTAGTTTTACTTTTTGAAAAGGTGGCGCTGAGGCGCAACCTTTTCAAAATTAATATTAGAATAAACCATGTATATTTCATCTTTGCGCCGTAATTACCATTAGTAACGATTGTTTAATATCAGCCTTTCGATTTCCTTTTTCTCTAGGTTAACGCCCAAGCAATGAACATAGCCTTTTAAGCCAACGATGTAAATTGCCCCTATTTTTTGAATTTTTTAATAAACATATCGCTTATTTCGGGCGCAGCGCTTCTTAATATATTTGGATATAACTTTTTACCAGAATGAAGCGCTCGCTTAACTTGTTGCCTAATGCCAATGCCCTTTTTCATCGCTTCTACGCGTTGCCGGTTTCTTTGCACATTACTTGCATTAGCGATGGCTTCAATAATAGTGTGATTTAGTTCTTCTACGCCGAAGCTTGGTTTCCCCGGATCGATAGACAACGCTAACATGACATCAAGCTTCAATACTTTTTGGTTGTACTCAAGGGCTTGCTTAATGATTTTAGCTTTTGCACAGGTAGGCTTTGTAATATTATACGGCGGCTGCCACTGCTTGATAGGTTTTAGCTTATCAACTTGATTCACAACACCAACAAGCGCGGCCTTTTTACGAGAGATATGTTTACTGTTTGCATAATAAGCATCAAATTCAGCTTTGAGCGTTTTATCTAACTCCCGCGCTGGCTGATTTGCTCTTAATACCCACACTATTAAGTCGGCCTGGGTCATTTCGGCCAGCATTAATCGCTGAGTTTTAATGTCGCCATCTAAGCCCTGTTGATCAACAACGCGAATGGGTATGTCGTCTAATATAGCCTCATATACCGTAGTATTATTGGTTGACGGCAATACATCTACTTCCGCCACTAACTGTTCTTTTAAGATATTAATAATCGATGACTTTCCAGCGCTGGTTTGGCCAACAAACACTATTCTTATTGGCTCCAACGCTGGTGCGATCCGCTTTACATCCAAGCTAACGACGGCAGAGGCGACCACTTCATCTTCTTCAAAGCTAAAGCGACCACTATACAAGTCAATAGCAACGCTCGACACTTCATCCAATAGTGCACCCTTAGCCTGACTTTGCATATTTTCCAATAGACCTTTTGTCATTGTAGATGTTGATTGGTCTTTAATAACATCGGCGGCGAATTTTGCAGGGTTCAGATACAGGTTTTTTGCATAGTTTGCCCATATAGCTATTTTGACTGCTTTGCCCCCTAGCTCCCCATATTGCTCATACGCCGCATAACTCTCTTTTAAGTGCGAGACCTTTAACATTTCAACGGCAGGAATATACTGCTTAATGACGATTTTATAACGGCGACTTATTTCCCCGAGTAGCTGTAAGCCTTCTGGAATAGAAAAGTCTAATGCCTTTTTACCAAACTCGTTTGCCACAAACTCCAGAATCCCTAAGCCTACTTGGTCAAGCTCGCTCCATTCGTTTTTTTCCGCTAATAACTGACGAGATTTTAGCTTGGACTTCTCCCAAATAAGTACTTCGTTTTGCGACCACTGGGCAGACACTTTTACAAAACCGTCTTCCACTTGTGTATTGGCCAAGGCTACTTCATCTTGATTGTTTTTATCGATTCGACTAATTATGAATAGCGGAACACTAACTAGTAAGGTGCTAAACGCAATGGTGACTGAAAGCACTAAAATATAGTCGTACTTGATGGCAAGAAATATAGCAAAGACAATCATCACCACAATGGGCAGCACGGTAGACACTGCCGCTATACCCCAACGACCGCCTGACATTTTTGCTAATAGTAAAAACAGTTGTTTGATTTTATTCATAGCCTGCCACTTTTTTCATATCCTGCCGCGGCTTTGCCTTTTTTAAACGCATTTTTGTACATATCTTGCATATTTTCTTTCAACACCACCTCGCCTTTTTGTTTACGATAAAAGTAGTAGCAAGCAACGCGCCCTAGGCCATAGCTGGTAGCAAAACTCATAGACGCTGCAGCAACTGCCCCAACCGTTTGCCCATAAACAGGGATAAACTTCACCAACTGTCTTGCGCCAAGCTTGCTTGAATATTGAAGGGCGAAGCTGCTGCCTAAAGAGCCAATTAATTCACTGAAGGTTTGTGTATTGAATTCTACGTTGTAACGTTTTGCTAAGCTATGCAGCATTTTAGCTTGAATAGCGGGAACAGACACCAAACCAACCCCAGGAATTAAATCACTCGCCGCTGCGCTTCCACAATACCAGAGCAGCTCTTTTTGAACGTGAGCAAAGTTCTTTTTTTCGAGATTTGAGTGCGCCTCATCTTCAGCCAACAAACCAACAACAGGTAAAATTTTCGTTAATTCAGATAGTAGTAGGTCTTCGTTGTATATCGTACCGTCTTGGGTTTCAAAATCTACACTAACTGAGCTAAATGCTTTATTCCAAAGGCTGCGAACTTGCTGTTCATTAAAAGCGACTTGTCGTGGTCTATCAATTTCGCTAGAGAGTAAAACGGCGCTGTGGATAAGCAACAATTGCTTAATGTTTTTGTCTTTTTTAATCTGTTTTAAAGCAAGCAAAACTGCACTTTGTTCTGGCTCGTCTGCTTTCATTAGTACAATAACCGCATTACCTTGTTTGGCCATTTCGGCTAAATCGGCGCCTGGATCATAATCGGCTTCACCTAAACCGCGGGTGTCGAGGAATCTCATAATTGGTTTTTCTTGCGGAAAGTCATATACATGAGCGGTCATGGTGCAAGGCTCAAAACCATTGCCTACCTCCACCGAAGACAAGCCCGTCACAGACTGAATAAGGGATGATTTACCCGCACCGGTTTTTCCCAATAGCCATAAAGTGGGCAAATGCTTATGATGAAATTCTTGCGCAGTCACGATGTTCGTATTTTTGCTAGGATTAATAAATTCTTTTATTTGACTAAACATGCCCACAGTGCTCTTTGTCGATACTTCAGAATAATTAAATATAACACCAAGGGTGTTATATTTGTTGAAACCAAACTGTTAGTCTCTCGCACTGATTTATTGCGTGATCTATTACACCATTTATTGCGCTACCGTAATATCCACCCACACTAACTTATGATCGGAAGAGCTTTGTCTATCTTTAATTAAGCGAAACAAGGGATCATCTTGTTTTGGCCAAAAAACACCGCTACCAGTAACATTTAGTAAACTAGAGGGTAAAACATAATCAACACGCATTCTCCATCCAGCAGTATGCTCTGAGCCATTGCTATTGTCGGGCGAATGCAACCTACCACCTTCACTTTTTGGCGAAAGATTGTCGTTAACACGAGGATGGTTGATCAGTCCTAAAATACCACTTTTTATGGCATCACCCTCATCCGGCGAGGCATTAAGGTCACCTGCGATAATAAAGTGTTTAGCGGCCAAGCCGCCTCGTTGACCCTTGTCATCATAAATATACGCCCCACGTTCGCTGCCAGATATATAATCGGTCCAAAAACGTATTTCATCGTGATTACGTTTGCCGTTGCGGTCCTCAAAGCCATCAAAAACTGGCGGAGTCGGATGACTGGCTAGTATATGCAGACTATGATCACCTATTTGAATAGGCACGTCCCAATGAGACTTAGATGATAAACGCAGTATTTGTTGCGCTTGGGGACTATAATAATCTTTGCCATTTTCATCTTTGGTCGCCATCAATAAATTGTCTGGCATGTCTTTCCATAAAAAATTCTGGAAAGTACGGATTTGTTCCCGTTGGATAGGAAATTTACTTAGCACTGCCATGCCGTAATGGCCGGGAAACAGGCCAAAACCAAAGGCGTCACCCCTGATACCTGAAGCAAGGCCATCTCGGTCTAAATCCAAGCCCGAATCAACACCGGTATTAACTGGCCCAGCGAAAAAATAGGGATAATCTATGCTTGGGTTATTTGATTGTGAAATCTTAAGATAGCGTTCAATAAACCATTTGATGTCTTGCGATGACTTTTGCGAATAATCGAACTCATTTAATAAAATAATATCAGGACGAACACGCTGAATAATTTCAGCAATATTCTTTATTTGCGGATGATTTCCGGCCTGTAAGTGTTTTGAAAGTTCATTCCCTTTAAGAGGCTGATCCTGAGCAATGTAATTACTAGCCTCCATACTGACATTGAAAATGGCGATTCTAACAGTCATATTTTGAGTCTTCGCAAAGGCAAAATTATGACATAACATTAAGACCAACGCACAATACAGAAAATAAGTTTTCATATAATTCTTACTAAAAAAGAGAATATAGGAAAATAAACCATAAACCTGATCTATGCAACAGATTCGGATTAAGACAATATTGAATGGATCTGGTAGTGCGCTTACTGTTCTTATTTTTTAGATTGCTGCGCTACACATTAATGCTGTTACTGCGCCCTACTATTCCAAATTAGTACTTTTGGCTGAATCAAACTAATCAAGCAAAAGTGGAAATCAACAAAAATTTGTGTATACTTTTTGTACAACTTTTGTAGATCGAGTTTCTAATAAGGATATAATTGCAATGAAAAAATTTAAACATCTTATTATTTTTACCGCCATATTTCTTATTTTTGCATGTTCTCCACCACAGCCCACTTCTCTTGAAAGCAACGTTGTAATAGACAAAACAGCCATCACAATTAAAGCGGGTGCTCCTTTATTTGATAATATGGGGGTGCACCAACACCTTATTACTACCAGTGTTCCTGCCGCTCAAATGTATTTCGATCAGGGTTTGGTTTTGGCTTTTGGCTTTAATCATGCAGAATCAATTCGTTCTTTTCAGGCAGCACAGCGACTGGACCCTGATTGTGCAATGTGTTTTTGGGGTGAGGCACTAGCGACCGGACCCAATATAAATGTTACCAGTAATGGCAAGGCAGTGATGTCGGGTGATGATCGAAAATCTGCCTTTGCCGCTTTGCAAAAAGCCTTAGCATTAAAGGATAAGGCTTCTGTGGCTGAGCAAAACTATATTGAAGCATTAGCTACTCGTTATAATGGAAAGCCCGGATCTGACAGAGCCATACTCGATATCGCCTATGCCAATTCAATGCGAGATTTGGCTAACAAATACCCCCAAGACAATGATGCAGCAGCATTATTTGCTGAAGCTCTAATGAATACGATGCCCTGGGATTATTGGCTTGACGCCGAACAGCCAAAACCTGCAACCGTTGAGGTAATTAATACTCTTGAGAGTGTCATGAAGCGTCAACCCGAACATCCCTTGGCACTTCATCTATATATTCATGCTGTTGAAGCTTCGAATCAACCTGGTCGAGCAGAAGTTGCTGCAGACACGCTAGCTGATCTAGTTCCTGGATCAGGCCATTTGGTGCATATGCCTGCACATATATATTGGCGTGTAGGACGTTACAATGATGCGGTTAAGGCAAATATTCAGGCGGCAACAGTAGATGAAGAGTACATTGCGGCTTGCAATGCTCAGGGTTTTTATCCCGCTCTATATTATCCCCATAATATCCATTTTTTATGGGCAGCATCAAGCATGATGGGTAACAGCAAGTTAGCCATAGAGTCCGCGCGCAAAGTAGCAGCTAATGTCAGATTAGAAATGATAGAGCAGTTCCCCACGGTTGAGTTTTTTAAAACCATTCCCATATTAGCGCTAACTCAATTTGGCCGCTGGGATGAAATCTTGGCCGAACCCTTGCCGCCGGCAAAACTGCAATTCTCAACCGCCATCCATCATTATGCTCGCGGTGTAGCCCTGGTACGTAAAGACGACTTGAACGCGGCAAAAACAGAACTTGAAGCCTTGCAACCTTTGATGGACAGTGATGTGATCCACACCCTAGATGGCTCAGACTATCCGGCAAGTGTATTGTTATCTATTGCCGATGAATTACTCAAGGGAGAAATTGCCCTAGCTAGCGGAAAAAATAAGCAGGCTATTGATCATTTCACTTCGGCGGTGGCACAACAAGACAAATTACCTTATATGGAACCACCATTTTGGTATTACCCAACAAGGCAATCATTAGGACAAGCGCTTGTTATAGCAGGAGAGTATGTCAGTGCCGAACAAGTATACCGCAAAGACTTAGCAGCCTATCCAAAAAATGGATGGTCCATGTTTGGCTTAATACAAAGCCTAGAAGCGCAGGGCAAGCAAGAAGAGGCCTATAAAGTGAAAGAGATGTTTGATATTGTATGGAGTATGTCAGATGTGAAGCTAGAATCGTCACGTTTGTAGACATTAACTAGCTTATTCATTACAAGTTGAGTCAACTAATCAGGCCCATCGACAATAATGATAAGGCACTAGGCATGAACCAGTAATCGCTGTGCCTGTAATGGTTGGTGTGCTGACGATTAGGTACCAACGGCTTGTTATTTCATCGGTGTAATCACTGCACCTTGAGTTGTGGCAAAATCCCTCGACCCAAGTGAAAAACCGGCTTCGCAATAACGCGACTGTTCATTTTTAACTCCTTTATGGTCTTAATAAAATAACGTTTAAACCATGTTGACAAGAATATAGTTTGGACCCGATACTAGTTTAACTGCTTTACATATTAAACGGCCTGACATGGGGTGGGGGTCGCAACCTTATCGAACTTGGGAGGATTATCATGAGCATGAACGTCACACACAAACTGATCCAGTCGCATCTGGTGCACGGTAATATGAAGCCCAATGAGGAGATTGGCATCCGTATTGACCAGACTCTGACGCAGGACGCAACCGGCACGCTAGTTATGCTGGAGCTAGAAGCAATGGGGCTTGAACGAGTCAAGACTGAGGTGAGCGTCCAATACGTTGACCACAACATTATTCAAGAGGACTTCAAGAACCCAGACGACCATCTTTTTCTGCGTAGCGCCTGCCAGCGATTTGGGGTGTGGTACTCGCGACCTGGAAACGGGGTGAGTCATCCCTGCCACCAGGAAAATTTCGGTAAGCCAGGTAAGACGCTTCTTGGCTCTGACAGTCACACTCCGGCCGCCGGCGCTATTGGCATGCTAGCTATTGGTGCTGGTGGGCTAGAAGTGGCGCTGGCGATGGCGGGGGAACCGTTCTTTACACGTATGCCTTTGGTCTGGGGCGTGAAGCTCACCGGCAGTCTGCCGGATTGGGTTAGCGCCAAGGATGTAATCCTAGAGATGTTACGCCGTCACGGCGTAGAAGGCGGAATTGGCCGGATCATCGAATATTATGGACCAGGGCTAGACACATTAAGTGCGATGGATCGGCACGTGATTGCTAACATGGGTGCCGAGCTTGGCGCGACCAGTACGGTTTTTCCTTCCGATCAAGAGGTGCGCCGTTTCTTGCGCGCCTGGCAGCGCGAAGAAGATTGGATCGAATTAGTTGCAGATAAGGGCGCGACCTACGACGTACACGATGAGATCGATCTGGCCAGCCTAGTGCCGCTGATCGCTATGCCGTCCAGCCCGGGCAATGTGCGTGCGGTCAGCGAAGTCGCAGGCGAGCGAATCTACCAAACATACATCGGCTCGTCAGCCAATCCCGGCTACCGCGACTTAGCGGTTTCCGCAATGATGGTGCAAGGTAGGCAAGTGAATGACCGAGTTTCGTTCGACATTAACCCCACCTCCCGAGCACAGCTCGAAACCTTGGTACGCGATGGACACGTAGCACACCTGCTGCACGCTGGTGCACGGCTTCATCAGGCTGGCTGCAATGGCTGTATCGGCATGGGTCAGGCGCCGGCTACTAATGAACTCTCTTTGCGTACAGTGCCGCGCAACTTTCCCGGTCGTTCCGGCACGCGCGAAGACAAGGTGTGTCTGGTTAGTCCAGAGACTGCCACGGCGTCCGCGCTCACGGGCGTGATCACCGACCCACGTACACTTAACATCCCTTATCCACGCATTGCAGACTCAAACCATCCTGTTATCAACCGCGCGATGTTCATGCCGCCGTTGCCGCTTAAGGAGGCGCATCAAGTAGCCCTGGTGAAGGGCCCGAACATCGCTTCACTACCGAACTTCGAGCCCCTGCCTGATGAGATAGAAGTGCCGGTAATACTCAAGACAGCGAACGACGTTTCTACCGATGAGATTATGCCACCAGGTTTACGCGTGCTGCCGTTTCGCAGCAACATTCCCATGATTGCCGAGTTCTCATTTGACAGAATTGATCCTACCTACGCCGAGCGTGCCAAAAAGATACCGGGCCACGTTGTGGTGGGCGGAAGTAATTACGGACAAGGTTCAAGCCGTGAGCACGCCGCACTAGGACCGCAGTACCTTGGGCTACGTGCTGTATTGACTAAGGGATTTGCACGAATACACGCGCAAAACCTGATCAACTTCGGCGTGCTACCGCTGACCTTCGTCGATTTTGCTGACTACGACGCCATTCAGGCTGGCGACGTGCTGCGCCTAACTGACCTAAGGCGCGCGCTAGTTGAGGGGGGCGAACTGGTGGTCGAAAACGTCACCCAGCAGCACAAATTTCAGATGCGTCACGACATGTCACCGCGACAAGTACAGTTCTTGCTTCGTGGGGGATTAATTAGCTGGATGAAAGAGCGCCTCTCACAGCAGTAAGAAAATAATCAATATGAAGTGCTTGCCGATGCGGTATTTGGCTACGCAGTAGGCACTTACATGGCTTGGTTCTGTGGGCAAATTTTGCAGTTAATTAACTAAAAACACCCTTTATATCCTTTAATCAAGCAAATTTTCATACTCCTTTATAAGATAGTTTGTGTATGCTACACCGCCTCTGTATCGCGAAAGATGAGTGGAGTCACGGTACATATCGGCGGTAATTTCTGGAATATCTTGATGGTTATCTATTCTAATGTTTGTGCCAGCCTCAATTTGCGCGATTGCTTGGGCTAGGCGCTTATTGCCTTGTGCCGTGGTGGTAATCCATTTTGAGTTTTTGGGCAGTATAATTACTTTAACTTCGTCAGATACCCGTTGAAACTGCCTAACCGTATTAATGAAACTCTCAATTAGCAAAGGCTCAAAGTGCAATTCTTCAATATCGGCGGACGCTATGCGACTAAGTCTATCGTTTTTCATCATAGCGTCAGTAAAACTAGCATTATAGTATTCGTCAAACAAAGCCAACGTTTCGGCTGAACGTTCTTGTGGAATAGTTCCCCCACCTCGCCATTCATAGCTCCACTGTGAATCTACATAATTAGGATAATCTTGTTCAAATCGTTCGCTGAGTGCTTGTTCTAATTGCTGCCGCTTTGCAGCGGTTTTGTCATCATCGCGATGTATTTGAGTTGATTTTGGCGGAAACATTGCATAGGCAAAATAGGTAGTAATCATTTCTGCAGATATACCTGCGCGTAAATATTTAATATTAAATAAACGCACTCCGCGAGCAATATCTTGTTGTGCTATGGCCATCAGTTCTTTATCTGAAGCCATTAGTGTTAGCAATGAATCTATTTCAGGCTGTGCTCTTTTCCATCTAGCACGGGTAGCTTGAAAGGGGTTGAATTCAATCATTACCAGTTTGAAACGACGTTCGTTATGTTGCATATCATGGGCAATCCGGCGAGATAAAAAATCTTGAAAATATGGATTTACACCACCGAAGCCAAAGTTAAATGAAGTCACCTGTTTGCCTTTTTGTGCAAGGTTACGATCAAACTGTCTTGGGGAAAATCCTGCGCGAGTCATAGAAGAACCATAGAACATAACCAAGTCATTAGGCTCTTTTACGATCTTTATCATGGCTTCACGGGCTTGGCTTACTCGTCCGAATACGCCTTGTCCGGTTGCCCCTATTGCGCTCAAATATGCATAAATAATAAGCATCGCTATAGCCATAACCGCGCCTAATTTAAGAGCAACGTACGTATATAACTTTCGAGATGAAACTTGCATGTTATTTTTGTTACTGTTTTTAATATTCTTACTAGAACTGGAAGTAGATGAATTCACTGCTAGGTGCTCCTATAAATAAACACAATGCTTGTCCTAAGGTCATTAATATCCAAAATAACCACGGTTTGTTCTCGAGTTTGTCAGCGCCTTTTATGACGCCATAATCCATAATATGCACCACTAAAATCCATACAATGGTTAGTATGAATACAAATTGGGCATTGTTACCTAGTGGAATATTTAAGCCTACACTATGTAAATTTACTAAAATTTCAAACGCTGAAGATAAGTCGGTGGCGCGGAAAAATACCCATCCAATTAGCACTAAGTAGAATGTGATAGCCCACTTGAGTAATTTAATAACAATTGAACTGGACTGGTTAAAGTTGCCGAATATCTTCAAGCTCCCCAAATAGTGAGTAGCGGTAATAATGGCGCCATGAAAAGCCCCCCAAACAATAAATGTCCAAGCGGCACCATGCCATAAGCCCCCCAATAGCATAGTAATCATAACGTTGCGAGTACGACTATTATTACGATTACCACCTAATGATATATAAACATAATCGCGTAACCAAGTTGATAACGATATATGCCATCGCCGCCAAAAATCGACTGGCGAAACAGCAAAATAAGGCACTCTAAAGTTAAGCGGTATAGTAAAGCCAAGTATCAAGGCAATGCCAATTGCCATGTCGGTATAACCCGAAAAATCACCATAGATTTGCCCTGCAAAGGCTAATACCCCTGTCCATAACTCCAATGTACTAACCGGCCCTGTTGCATCAAAGGCGACTTGTGCCGGTATCGCCAGTAAATCAGCGCCCGTTTTCTTAATTAGACCCACCGTAATGAGCAGAAAACCGTGTTTAACCGCGCTCCACTGTGGCAAAGAAATAGCATGCATTTGCGGCAAAATATGGCGAGCCCTCAAAATTGGGCCCGCTACCAGCTGCGGAAAAAACGACAAGGCTGCAACAAATTCTACAAGCCCTTTGCGTGGTTTCATATCACCTCGGTACACATCAATGGTGTAACTTAAGCTTTGAAATGTATAAAATGAAATACCCACGGGTAAGACCCAAGACAAGGTATTAATAGGTGCGTTATAACCCAAGGTGGATAGCAAATCGGCAACCGACAATAATACAAAATCAGCATATTTAAACATCCCTAGTAACCCCAAATTTAAGACTAAGGATAGGGTTAACCAGTATTTCTTGCGCTGCTGATTGGTTTCTTTAAAAATGGCTTGAGCAATAAAGTAGTCCGCAATACCACTGCCCACTAAAAGGGGGATAAAGTGGTAGTTCCAAGCGCCATAAAAAATAAGACTGCCAATGAGTATCAAATATACTCTTGGTTTTTGTTTTAAAAATATAAAGCCGTAAAAGACGATGAATATACAAAAGAACCAAAAGAAAATGGGGGTGTTAAAAATCATCTGCAAGTCCTTGATTTATGATGTTGAATGAATAACATAAAGCTCACCTTGTTAAATTTTGGGCGCAAAATACTTAGCCATGGGCTGGATAGGCTATTATTAGACTTTCCAGCAGCAAGTAGCGGATATAAAGGGTTTTGATTAGTGCTTAAAGCGCACGCGAGTTAAGCATAATGATCTGATAGGAGCACAGCGGCGGCGACTGTTCATTGGGTGGCGCCATTTGCTATTAGCAAGTCCCTAATAATGGGATTTCGAGCTCTATTTAGTGCAGTGCGTATTTCATTACCATCTGAAAATCCTGTAGTTACTGCAATATTCACATCTGCACCGCGATTTATAAGCAATTGTGTCATTTCGATATGACTATATAAGCTTGCATTGATTAGCGCAGTTTCGTCATTGATGACTACTGCGTTTATATCGGCTCCTTGATTGAGTAGAACCTTCGCCATTTCAACGTTGTTGCGCGCGGCTGCTATTATTAAAGGGTTACCATCGCCTCTAGACGATTGATTTACGTCTGCGCCTAATCTGATTAAAGCATCTACCATGCTTCGGTTATTCATTTTTACTGCTATCATCAACGCGGTGCCATCGTTAATAGCGGGTGTATTTATATCTACTCCCTCAGCTTGTAAAGCTTGAATACTTTGAAGGTCGTTTTGCATAACCGCGTTAATTAACGCTTGCCCATCGTCAAAGGGCAACAATGAATAATGTCTTGCATCAATCTTGGTTTGTTTAATGCTAATTTTAGGCGCTAAGGTTTGCGCGGCTTGAATTGTGGATATACTTAAGCCTAAACATATCAATGCAATTAGGCCTGAATGGATTTTTTTAACGGCTTTATGCTTTAACACTATACCAACCCTCCTAGTTAATTCCTTTTTCTTACTAAAAAGCCCCATAGCCAATACACTTTGTTGTTGGTGCACCATCAGCTTTGCGCAATCTACTAAAGATTGTGCATACTGCTTGGTGTTACTCAATTGACTAGCCGCTCGTAAATCACAGGCTATTTCTCTTTCCATATGAATATACTTGTTGAGTAGGCGCATCACCGGGCTCCACCAAAATATAACGGCAATACACTCCTGAAATAAAGCAAACCAGTTATCTTTGCGTTGGATATGCGCTTTTTCATGCTGTAATATCGCTTCTATTTGAGCTTTATCTAATTGCTCTATAATACTCGCTGGCATCAGTATCACTGGGCGTAAATATCCTACAACCATAGGCGAAGATGCCCGCTGACAGATATAAACCGGCTTCTCAATATAAAGACTTAACTCGTTTGATGGTGTTCCCATATCGCTTAAAAGCTGCTTCGTACGAAGATACATGCCAGTGGTCGAAATTACCCGCCATACACTGCCCAGAAACCAAATAA
>JBLHMY010000026.1:0-17987 GCA_047621065.1 Glaciecola sp.
CCGCGAAATAACCGCTCAGATAATAATTCGTTTGTAAGTATTGACACTTTAGCTGTTGGTATAGATGGTAATACTGGGTATCCAACGGGCCACTTTATGAACGACAATAGTTCCGAAGACGATGCAATGAGTAAATTAGATTGTCAAAGTATTTTTAATTTAATTATGCAAAGCGCACCTACCATTACCTCGGATTGGGATCCGGTTGAGGCACAAGAGTTTCAATATTTTACCAATGTCAACGAGGCGGCGGGTGCTGGTGGAAACGATGTTTGTCACTATTATTTGTTACAAACAGTAAAGAATGAGAGACAAGAGCCGTTAACAGTAAGTATTGGAAACGGTTTTGTATACGACCCCAGAATTGGTCAAGTACAAGTTTTTAGTAATAACTAACTTAATTTAAACTTCAGGAGCTAACATGAAGCATCAACAAGGCTTTACATTAATAGAACTAATCATTGTTATTGTTATTTTAGGCATTTTGGCGGTAACAGCCGCGCCTAGGTTCATTGACATTCAATCTGACGCCCGCAAAGAAACGTTGCAAGGTGTTAAGGCTGCCCTGCGAGGTGCTTCGCAGCTTGTATATGCTAAATCTGCGATTGCAGGTGTACAAACACAAGAAGCTAATAGCGTGGTGCTTAGTGCGGGTAGTGTAGTCACAAAATACGGATACCCAGATGCTGACGCAATTATTGACGCCGGTCCTGTTACCGCCGAGGAGGTTCTACAAAGATTTGTTGATGTAGAGTTAAATACAGCTGAGGTTGAATCGCAACTAGTGCTGGACGAAGCCTTCGCCACAGACACCTTCAGAATTCGTTTTGGTAATATTGCATCAACCGAGGTGGTTGGGAGTTTAACAGGGTGTTACATACAATATGTAAGCGCTACTGAAACTTCTCCACCAACCATCACTGTGCTTGACAACGACTGTTAACAGCCGTTGAATATATTAAGTCCTTTTAATTTGAGCACTAGGCACTGTACTTGAGATGCGAAGAGTAAAGCGCTTTCAAATAGCTCCAATACAAGCTCAACAAGGGTTTACCCTTGTTGAGCTTGTTACTGTTGTTATCGTTTTAGGTATTCTTGCACTGGTCATTATTCCAAGATTTACAAGTAACAGTGGATTTGTTGAATATGCCTTACAAAAACGCTTTATGGCAAGCCTTCGTAATATTCAATTAAAAGCTATGTATGATACGCGTAGTGATTTTTGCTACAAAATAAACCTCGTTTTGGGCAATACCTCTTCAGCTTCGTTCGGGCCAAGCACCACAAATTATGTAAGCGGCAATCATATTGCGTCTTGCGGCACGGCTGTTGACATCAGCAGTCCGCTTTATTTACGCACCCAGGCAGGTGAAATTAATGCCAATGATATTACTTTTACGGCTCAAGACAGCGGCGCCGCAATAACCTATGTACAATTTGACAACATAGGCCGAGCTTATACTTCTGCAGGCACCTGCGCAACTGGATGCACATTTACATTCACAGGCCAAAGCTCTGCCCAAGTTTGTATCGCAGATCAAGGGTATGTATATGCCTGTGAATAAAATAAATCACATCAACAAAAAGCATAATAACAATGGTTTTACCTTGGTAGAATTAGTCATTGGGATTGTACTTTTATCTGTGGCAATGGTTACCATCGTGTCGGTGATTATACCGCAATCAAAGCAAGGGATTGATCCCCTGTGGCAAGTTAGAGCAGTTTCTTTAGCACAGTCATTGTTAACCGAGATTTCATCAAAGGCATTTGACGAACAATCACTTGCCGCTGGCGGGCGACAAGCTTGTAACGATGGTACTACTGCATGCACAAGTTCAGACGCATTAGGCCCCGACGCCAGCGAGAGCCGAAATAACTTTGATGATATAGATGACTACACTAATTTAACCCTTATTGGTGCAGACATTACAAATGCTTCCGGTATCATCCTCAGCGGTGATATAGTTGATTTGTTTTTAGGTTTTGAAGCCGATATTAGCGTTGTCTACGACGACAACACCGATGGTATTAATGACGCAGAGCCTGATAGCGATAGCTCAGTAACGGTGACCGGCAATAAAAAGCTAATAAGTATTATTATAACCACCCCTGGCGGCGAAAAAATGCCATTTTCGGCCTACCGGAGTAATGTATAGTGTCAACTTCGTATATGTCTAAATCTTTGCAAAGGTACAAACCCAGTACAGACCAAACCGGCTTTACTTTAATTGAACTTGTAGTGGTTATTGTTGTGTTGGGCATTGTGTCTATTGGTATGACGGGTATTGTGCGTAATGCAATGGACACTGTGATCAACGTCAGTGAGAGAGACAATTTAGTCCGTGAAGGCAGTTTTTTAGCGGAACGGTTTAATCGCGAACTTAATGCCTCGGTACCCAACTCTGTGCGCATAAGTGGTAATGCTTTAGTGCACTGCATTGAGTTCGTTCCGATGCAGTGGAACGGGATTTATTTAACGCTGCCCTTAGCGGGCGAAGCTTCTAATATAGCCGATTTAGTTGAACTTAGCGATATTCAAGACAGGCCATTTACGCCTTCCCCCGGCGATTTTGCCATTGTATATCCAACGCGTGCATCTCAAGTGTACAACGCTAGCATAGGTCACCGACGAAGCGTACAAAGCTGCAGCGACGATGGCGTTGATAGTGATTGCAGTACTTTAGACGATAGTGACAAAGTTATTCAATTAGAAGTAAGCGATGGTTTTGCCCAAACATCGCCATCACGGCGTATTTATTTTGCTAAAGAAGCGATAAGCTATTGCATGCGCGATAACCAAGTTTATAGGCACGTTAATTCTATTAATGAAAGCCAAACCTTATTTACTTCCGGTGGCAGTTTGATGGCACAAAATTTGGTAAACCAGCTAGCAATTAACGCAAGCACTGGAAATCAAAACCCGTTTACTAGCGTGGGCGCTTCGTTGACTCGCAATGCTGCTACTCAAGCGCTGTTTATTTTTGGTCGCCACGACGAGCGCGTGACGTTTATGCAAGAGGTGCAAATTCCAAATGTACCTTAACCGAACCCTTATTTCGTGCAATACACCAAACAAACAAAGCGGCAGTATGATTGTAATGGCTTTGTTTGTGATTATTGTGATAGGCCTTCTTGCGACGGCTATTATTAACATAGTGTCGGCTTCATCAAATACTACTATTTCTCAGGTATATGGCTTGCGGGCTCAGCAAGCAGCCAAAGCCGGCATTGAAGATTTAATGTTTACTGCCTTTCCGGTCAACGGTAGTGCAGTAAGTTGTAATACTACCGCTAGTAGCCCGGCTAGCTTTAGCAATGTTAGTGGTCTAAATCAATGCAGTTATGAGGCCACGTGTGATACACAAACCATCTCATTTAACGGCGTAAATCGGTTGTATTTTAAATTTTCAAGCACCGGCAGTTGCCAAATAGATAGCAACGTTGTTAGCAGGACCTTATCGGTGGATGCTTTGCAACAGAGCACCCCGTGACGTTCTAAAGTAGTCGCCATTTTTTCAATATAGTGCGAACATGGCGCCATTATAACAATAATACTTGCGTATTTAGGCTCCAAAGTTGCATATTTACTTGCTTTCAAAGCTATGGAAATGAAAAGACTTGGGTTACACTATGCGCATTTCGTTAACACTAGATTATTAAAGGCATTCCATGTTCAAAAAGCTTCGAGGCATGTTCTCAAATGACTTGGCTATCGACCTCGGTACCGCAAACACCCTCATTTACATCAAAGACAAAGGAATAGTTCTCAATGAACCGTCGGTTGTTGCCATTAGGCAAGAACGTGCTGCCGGACCGAAAAGTGTAGCGGCTGTTGGTCATGAAGCGAAACAAATGCTAGGTCGTACACCGGGCAATATCAAAGCCATTCGTCCTATGAAAGATGGAGTAATTGCCGATTTCTATGTGACTGAAAAAATGCTTCAACATTTTATTAAACAAGTCCACGACAATAATTTTTTGCGACCATCACCTCGAGTGTTGGTATGCGTGCCCTGTGGTTCAACTCAGGTTGAACGCCGCGCTATTCGTGAGTCGGCATTAGGTGCTGGTGCCCGTGAAGTATATTTAATTGATGAACCTATGGCAGCAGCCATAGGTGCAGGTTTACCGGTTTCAGAAGCTACAGGTTCAATGGTAGTCGATATCGGTGGTGGCACCACGGAAGTTGCGATAATTTCATTAAACGGTATTGTTTACTCCTCTTCTGTGCGTATTGGTGGTGACAAATTCGATGAAGCAATTATTAACTATATTCGTCGTAATTTTGGTTCATTAATCGGTGAGGCTACAGCCGAGCGTATTAAGCATGAAATTGGCACTGCCTATCCAGGCGAAGACGTAAAAGAAATAGAAGTTCGTGGCCGTAACCTTGCCGAGGGCGTACCGCGTGGATTTACTTTAAATAGCAATGAAATTTTAGAAGCCTTACAAGAGCCACTTTCTGGTATTGTAAGTGCTGTAATGGTTGCACTTGAGCAGTCTCCACCTGAACTCGCTTCAGATATTTCTGAGCGTGGAATGGTGCTTACCGGCGGTGGTGCGTTGTTAAAAGACATAGACCGTCTGTTAATGGAAGAGACAGGCATACCGGTTGTCATAGCAGACGATCCCCTTACGTGCGTAGCGCGCGGTGGTGGTAAAGCCTTCGATATGATAGACATGCACGGCGGCGACCTGTTTAGTTACGAGTAAGCCATACCATTATGAATGAAGTATTCGCCCGCGGCCCCTCGCTATTGACTCGGCTATGCATAGTGCTTACGCTGAGTATCGGAGCCATGGTTATAGACACCAAAGTTGAGAATATTTCAACGGTGCGAACCTACCTCACCTCTCTTGTGAGTCCGCTTCAGTATATAGCCGATTTACCCGGCGCATTACTCGACTGGAGCGCCTCGCGGTTTACATCTCGTCAATCCATGCTTGAAGAAAATGAACGCCTTACTAGCCAAATTACCCTTATGAACGAAAAGCTTCAGCGTTTTGTGGTGCTTGAGGGAGAAAATAATAATCTACGAAAATTGCTTGATGCGCCCGTACGTGAAGGTATGTACCTCATGATTGCGGAACTTATGGCCGTAGACAACAATCCGTATAGCCATCAAATAGTCATTAACAAAGGCGCTATACACGATGTATACGAAGGTCAACCGGTATTAGACGATACCGGTATAGTTGGACAAATAGTGGAAGTAGGCACCACCAACTCCCGAGTGTTACTTATCTCAGATATTACCCATGCAATCCCGGTTCGTATTAGTCGTAATAATATTCGTATGATTGCAAGTGGAACAGGTAGCTTAAATGAACTCACACTCAATCACGTTGCCCACAGCGGTGATATTGAAGAAGGCGATCTTTTAATATCGTCTGGTTTAGGTAATATCTTCCCTGAAGGTTATCCGGTGGCAACAATTACTAAAATTGTGCGAGATGAAAGTAAACCTTTTGCTAATATCACAGCACAACCGTCAGCCCAGTTAGATCGTATTAAATATCTACTTTTATTATGGCCCGCTGATATCGCTCCAAAAGAAGCATTGAGCCCAAGCGAAGTAAGTCCAAGCGAAGAAATAAAGCGTGAGGCGTCCTAAATGAAAACAAATAAATCCTTTATTTTTATCAGTATTATTATGGGTATTATTTTACAAATCATACCTATGCCACCGCCAATCGATTTGTATCGTCCTGATTGGCTTCTGCTTATTTTGTTGTACTGGGCAATGGCGTTACCTAACCGAGTTAATGTTGGCATAGCGGGTATTGCTGGGCTTATTTTAGATATTTTATATGGTACAGCTTTAGGCGTGCATAGCTTCGCATTGGCAGTTCCTGTATATTTAATATCGGCTAACTATCAACGTTTACGTAATTATTCTATGCTCCAGCAAGCGGTAATGATTTTGATGCTAGCGGTGCTATATCGCCTCATTGTATATTGGCTACAGTATTGGATAACAGGTATTGAATTTAATTGGACATATATGTGGCCGGCGTTCTCTTCTGTGATTTTTTGGCCTTGGCTATTTTGGTTGTTACGCAAATTTCGACGCAATCTTCGGGTTACCTAAATGTGGCCTTTACCCATTGTGCTGGCGTCTGCATCTCCTAGACGCAGAGAACTTATTGCCCACATTGCTGACGAACTTTCTTTTGACGCCGCTGATATCGATGAAACACCTTTGCACAATGAAAGTGCTTATGACTTAGTTGAACGCTTAGCCTTTAGTAAGGCACAGTGCGTCGCAAAGCGTTATCCTAATGCCTTAGTTGTTGGTTCAGATACCGTTATAAGTATAAACAGGATTGTTTTAGGTAAGCCAGTCGACTTCAACGACTTCGCCCGAATGATGGCCTTACTAAGTAACACACAACATCAGGTTTATACGGGTGTATGCGTAGTCAACACTGCTAATAAGCGTATTGTAAAACAAGTGCTTGCTACACATGTGAATATGGGTGAAATATCAAGTCAAGATGCGTTAGATTACTGGCAAACAGGTGAACCTAATGACAAAGCTGGTGGATACGCTATTCAGGGTATTGGCGGCAAATATATAAAGTCAATAAACGGCAGTATTAGCGCTGTTATTGGTCTTCCGGTTTACGAAACAAAACAACTATTAACGCAAGCTACCGAGTAAAAGCCATGAGTGCAGAGCTACTAATTAATGTTACCCCTTCTGAATCGCGAGTTGCTTTAATTGAAAACGGAATACTACAAGAAATTCATATAGAAAGGCATACAAAAAAGGGCTTGGTTGGTAATATCTATAAAGCCAAAGTCATTAGAGTATTGCCGGGTATGCAGGCAGCATTTGTCGATATTGGACTAGACAAAGCGGCTTTTTTACACGCTTCCGATATTGCCGTGTACGACGAACTTGCCGAAGAAGTAAAGTCTTCCCACCTTGAAAGGAAAGATATTCGCGAGCTTGTGCGTGAAGGCCAAGCCATTGTTGTGCAAGTGGTAAAAGACCCAATAGGTACCAAAGGCGCAAGACTCACCACCGACATTACCGTACCTTCACGGTACTTAGTTTTTATGCCATCGGTTACTCACGTTGGTATTTCACAAAAAATTGAAGACAGTGCTGAAAGAGACAGGCTTAAAGCAATTGTTTCACAGTTGTGCGACGAAAACGGTGGTTTTATTTTACGTACCGCTGCGGAGGGCGTCAATGAGCAAGAGCTGATTCAAGATGCTAGTTTTTTGCGCTTGCTATGGGAAAAAATACAAGCGCGCAAACCCGGTAGTAAAATTCATGTGTTGTATGAAGATTTACCGGTAGCAAGACGTGTATTGCGCGATTTTGTTGGCTCTAAAATTGACCGTGTTAGGATTGATTCAAATCTCACTTACACTGAACTTCGCGCTTTTACAAAAGAATACGTGCCTGAAGTTTATGACAAGCTTGAGTATTATCAAGGCGACTTGCCAATATTCGATTTATATGATGTTGAAAACGAGCTACAACGAGCCCTTGGCAGGCGGGTGGATTTAAAATCGGGGGGCTATTTAATTATTGATCAAACCGAAGCAATGACCACTGTCGATATTAACACCGGTGCTTTTGTGGGCCACCGTAATTTAGAAGAAACTATTTTTAATACCAATATAGAGGCAACTTCAGTCATTGCGCGCCAGCTTCGCTTACGTAACTTGGGCGGCATGATCCTCATTGACTTTATCGATATGATGGAACCTGATCATAAAAAAAGAGTCCTACATTCACTAGAGGTTGGTATGGCGAAAGACAGAGCTAAATCAAATATATATGGCTTTACTTCGCTAGGACTAATTGAAATGACTCGCAAGCGCACACGTGAATCACTTGAACATTTGCTTTGCGGTGAATGTCCAGCCTGTAAAGGGCGTGGAAGTATTAAAACCGTAGAGACAATTTGTTTTGAAATTACTCGCGAAATTGTAAGAGTTAATAAAGCCTTCAGCGCAGATAAATTTGTTATATATGCGTCTGCAATTGTAGCTGATGCCTTATTAGGAGAAGAATCACATATTTTGGCAGAATTAGAGGCATTTGTTGGAAAACAAATCAAAGTACTCAATGAACCGCTTTATCATCAAGATAAGTTTGACGTTGTAATGATGTAATGACAACGCGGGCTAATTCGGTTAGTAAAGTAGGTGCCGCGGCGACCTTTGCGGTAAAAAAGTTATGGACCTTGTTTGCCGTAGCTCTAGTTTTGATTGCCTTGTTTATGAGCCTGCTGCGGTATTCGCTTCCGTTTTTAAATAATCATAAAGAGTATGTTGAAAACTATATAGCCGGTGAATATTCGGTAGACTTAGAAATAGGTGAGCTGTCTGCGAGTTGGCAAAGTGATGGCCCGGTCATTGTTTTACGCAACGTAAATATTAAAAACAGCAACCAATCTCCGCTGGCCTTGAAAATCGGTGAAGTGTTTTTAGAAGTTGATTTTTGGCCTTCTATTTTTTCACGCAAATTACAAAGCAATGAAGTTGTGCTCAATGAACTTGAATTAGCCGTAGACCTCTCTCGTATAGAAAGCGCAAATTCCGATTTTCCTATTATTGATGCGCTTGAGAATATTTTTCTTGAACAGCTAAGCAATTTTATAGTGTCAAATAGTCGTTTGACACTTATTAGCCAAGAAAACAAGCAGGTAATTGATATCACTAAACTGTCTTGGCTAAATAAAGAAAATAGGCATCAAGGCGTAGGGGAGTTTACTTTAGAAGATTTTTATGAAAATAACGCCAGTTTTATACTCGATTTATACGGTAATGTTGATAGTTACAGCGGCACGCTATTTGCCCAAGCGCAAGATGTAAACTTATCTTCTTGGATAAATGAATACACGGGTTTGGAAAGTCAGTTGGTTTCGAGTAAAGGCAACGTGGAAGTGTGGACCAAAATTGAAAATGGCGAATTGAAAAGGATAGACGGACAAATATTACCAACTACTTTCGAATGGAATACCGACCAGTCGACTATACTTAACAGCGTTAAAGGGCGTTTTGCCGCAATAAAAGGTGAACAACAGTGGGATTTTTCTGTTGCAGATTTACATCTAGAAACACAGGGGAATGCCTTAGTTAGCAACATAAATGGCTATTTTTCTTCGCAAAAGGGCGTTGTTTTTACATTAGCAGATTCGCTTTCATTAAAGCCTTTATTTTCGCTCAGCAGTTTATATTCGATAGCATTGGCCGATACTATTGCATTGATTGACGCCAACGCCCAACTAACAGAACTCAGTGCGTCTATTAATCAAAATGGATTCACTTTACAAGCAGATATTCAAGATATTGGTTGGCAAGAACACAATGAAGTAGCAGGTTTGATGGACTTACAAGCTTCTATATTTTGGCAAGATAAACGCGGTAAAGTGGTGCTTAACGCAAGCGATACCGAAATAAGCTCGCAATACTATTTTTCTAGGGTACTTCCTGTACGTACAATTTCTATCCCAGTGCTGCTTGATTTTAGAGACGTGCAATCGGGTGATACACAGCACAGCGCGACAAACATCATTATAAAAGACGCTTTTGCGGAGATTGACGGGCTTCAAATGGATATCAATTCTCAATACGCGTCAGCTAATAATTTTTTATCCCTTGCGGTAAATATTCTTCCTTTTGAGCTTGAAAAAGTACCTACATTATTGCCCAAGCACTTCATTGGTGTGGGTACTAATAGGTTTCTAAAAAATGCGTTTATGGGCGCAGGTAGAGTGACCGCTGCCGATGTAATGTGGCATGGAGCATTAGACGGCTTCCCATTCGACAATAATTCAGGCGTCTTTCAAAGTAATGTGTCGGTAGAACAGGCTGATTTTTCGTTTTCAGATGGATGGCCTGCACTCACTAAGTTAGATATTAATTTGTTTTTTGAAAATAAAGGCTTAGTGATGGAAAGTCCAAGTAGCTTGCTTGATAAAGTGGCACTTACAAACCTAGAGGCGAATATTTCAAATCTTAGTGCCAATGCGATGTTGACGATCACCGCAGATGGCGCGGCAACCAGTGAGAATATCACAAGCTTGATGCTACAAAGTTCGTTGGCCGATAGCTTAGGCCAACTTTTGCGTAATGACGTGTTAGTCGACGGAGATTTAAAAACACAATTGGCCTTATATATTCCTTTGAATGACGGTTCTAAAACACGCGTAAAAGGCGAGGTGTATTTACATAATAATGCGGTATCAATTCCATCTATCAACCTTGCCTTTAACAGCACAAAAGGCATGGTGAGCTTTGATAATGAAAGCATAAATATTGCAGCAATGCGAGCTTCATTACTACAGCAGCCGGTAACTATTGATGTGAGTGGTAAGCAATTAACAGATAAATATGTGTTAACTGCAAACATGGTGGGTGATTGGGAAATGCCGCTTCTCGCGCAAAATGTGAGTGAAGAGCTGGCAAGTTTGTTTGGCGGAAGTTCTCCTTGGAACTTAGATCTTGCGCTTAACCTAATGGCTAAAGATTTCACCTATGTTGCAGAATTAACCAGTAATTTAGAGGGGGTCAAAGCCGATTTACCAAAGCCTTTTGGTAAAACAGCGGTGCAAAATTTACCCCTAAGACTAACTGCCAAGGGTGATCGCATTGCTTCTAGCGTAGACCTCACATTAGGCGACATTGCGCATTTTGACGGTGCTCTTGCACATAAAGAAAAACAGTTCAATCGTGCCCACCTAGCGTTGGGGTCAACAGAGCTTGAGAGCCGTGGTCTTGGGTTTAGCATTAGTGCCAATCTTGACAATTTGGTAGTGGACAACTGGTACTCTTTTATTAAGGCATTAACATCACAAATAGATGCTTCAAAAACTAATTTGATAGGGATGCCGGAGCGGGTTTTTATTGATACTAAGAACTTGTCCATTGCCGGTCAATCATTTAGCGACGTTGATGTAAAAATAAAGCGTCTTGAAGATCAGTGGGACTTTGCTGTAAATGCCAATGAAATTAGAGGTAACATTAGTTTGTTCGACGAATGGTTTAGCAAAGGTCTTGTTATAGATGCTGAATATATTCGTATAGCTAAAGCAGACAGCAACGACGCATCAAGCCAGCAGGCAGAACCAAGTCAGCTTAGCCAAGAGGATTCTGCCCTAAGCCAGTTTGAGATAGACCCAAAAACGTTTCCGAGTATAAACTTTACGTGTAAGGCCTGTAATATCAAAGGGATAAACTTAGGCCGGGTAGAATTCGCAGCAGAGCCCAACAATGACGGTTTAAAAATAACCCAACTTATGATCAATAATGAATTTGGCAATGTGAATACATCGGGGCAATGGTACAAACGTAATCAAGACCACTACACCTTTATTGCCGGTGATATAAATAGCAATGACTTTGGCGAATTCATAAATCAGATTGGTTTTGATTCAGGTATTAAAGATTCATCGGCTAATTTGTCATTTGCACTGACATGGAAAAACTCGCCCATGAATATGGCGTTTGCAAATCTTGATGGTCAAATTGATTGGAGATTAAGTGACGGATCACTCACCCAGGTGAGTGATCAAGGTTCACGTTTATTTACCCTGTTAAGTCTAAACTCCTTAGTGAGAAAATTATCCTTAGACTTTAGGGACGTATTCGCTAAAGGTTTTTTTTATGACAACATGAAAGGCTCTGTGCAAATCGCGCAGGGAATAGCAGATACCCGCGATACCTTTATAGATGGAGCTGCTGGAGAAATTGAAATATATGGCAATACCAATTTAGCCAGTCAAGCACTCAACTATAATGTAAGCTTTACGCCAAATGTGACTGGCAATTTACCGGTTTTAGTTTACTTTTTTACCGTTAGCCCACCTACTGCTCTGGCCGCATTAGCAATAGATCAAGTACTTACTTCGGCTAAAGTTATCTCTAATATCAATTATTCAGTTACCGGCACAATTGCAGAGCCTATATTGATTGAAACTGGCAGGCAAAGCACCGAGGTTGATTTACCAGTAAAAACACAAGTTATGCCAGCTAATAATTTACCGCCTATTGTGGTGCCTTCCAAAGACGATATTTTGAAAAGAGAAGCGCAAGATGGTCTGTCTGATTAGCTTACCAACAAGTCGATAAACGTTTTGCAGCATGCGGTATCGAAACATCATGTTTTGTAGTAGCATCTAAATAACTAGTATTTTACGCCTAATCTAAAATTAATGAGGCCCGCGCAAAAATGTGTTTGTGGCCACATAATAAAGAGAGACACTCTATTGAATCCTAATGTAGTAGAAAACTTATTGACCCAATCAGGGCTTAATCAGCAAAACCTAACGCAGCTATTAGATCTTATTTTGGATTATAAAATTGATTTTGCGGATTTATATTTTCAGCTCTCTCAGCATGAAAGCTGGGTACTTGAAGACGGTATCATAAAAGACGGTAGTTATAATATTGAGAGGGGCGTCGGTGTGCGTGCAATTACCGGCGAACAAACTGGCTTTGCCTATTCAGATGAAATAAGTTTAGCGGCGCTACAAGACGCGTGTAAAGCGTCACGAAGTATCGCCAAGCAAGGTGGAAAAGTCTCTGTAAAAGGTTTTACGAGCGCGCAAAACAAGGCGCTTTATACCTGCAGTAACCCATTGTTAAATATGACGGACACCGATAAAGTAGATTTACTCAAAAGAGTAGACATATATGCCCGTAAAAAAGCACCCGAAGCCAGCCAAGTAAGTGTCAGTTTAACCGGCGTATATGAAGAAATTCTTATTGCTGCCACCGACGGCACTTATGCAACAGACATTCGCCCACTTATTCGTTTGAATTGCTCAGTGTTGTTAGAAAAAGACGGCAAACGAGAGCGAGGGAGTTCTGGTGCAGGTGGACGCCGAACGTATGACTTTTTCGAACAAACACTCGAAAGCGGTCAACTTAGATACGAGCAAATTGCCGACCAAGCTATTCATATGGCACGTATTAACTTAGACGCTATTGCGGCTCCGGCAGGCTCAATGCCGGTGGTGTTAGGCAGTGGTTGGCCAGGCGTACTTTTGCATGAAGCAGTAGGCCATGGATTAGAAGGCGACTTTAACCGCAAAGGAGCGTCTACTTTTAGTGGTCGAATGGGGCAACAGGTTGCTTCTAAAGGCGTAACGGTAATTGATGATGGTACTATGGAAGACAGACGTGGCTCTTTATCGATAGACGATGAAGGTACGCCTACTCAGCGCAATGTATTGATTGAAGACGGCATGCTTACCGGTTATATGCAAGATAAACACAACGCAGGCCTAATGGGTGTTAAACCTACAGGAAATGGTCGCAGAGAGTCATATGCACATTTACCTATGCCGCGTATGACTAATACTTATATGCTGGGCGGAGAACACTCGCCACAAGCAATTATCGCTTCAGTTAAGAAAGGAATTTATGCGCCTAATTTTGGTGGAGGGCAAGTAGATATTACCTCTGGGAAATTTGTATTTTCAACATCTGAGGCGTATTTAATTGAAGATGGTGCCATTACCCAAGCTATTAAAGGCGCGACGCTTATTGGTAACGGACCTGAAGCCATGCAAAAAATCTCCATGATTGGCAACGATTTATCAATAGATGCGGGTGTGGGAGTGTGCGGGAAAGATGGTCAATCTGTGCCAGTAGGCGTAGGTCAACCAACTCTTAAAGTAGATGAAATGACGGTAGGAGGAACCGCATAGCGCTTAATGTAACTAGTGTAAAGTAGGCGTAATGTAAGCATAACGAAGGGTTAATATACATATTTACCTCGGTGCAATGGCCAAGCTACATTGTGAATTAAACCATATTTGATAAAAAAGCATAAGCCATTGGCCTATGCTTTTTTTAGCTCAATTACATCGGCATTTTCTTGCTCAAGCAGTGTATCGGCGCTTGTTCCTTTTAAGATCTTAGCCACCGATTCCTTATTTTTAGCCAGTAAAATACCTAACTCTTCGGCAAGGTCCTCGCTGAGTTCTACACCTTTTGCTTTAATATATGCGGTAAGGTTGTCGGCTACTTCTAGCATTTTATCGTATTGATCGGCTTCTTTTTTGTCAGTGGTGACCAATTTGTCGACTCCCTTATGTTGCACTACATATTGAGTAATGACTGCCATGTTTGACTCCAATGGTTGATGAGTAATTGAGTAGGTAAGTGGTCTTTAATTACTCGATGAATGTTTAAATATGCATTCAGAGCTAAATAACAAAGGCTGTGTATTAGCAAGTGAGCCCATTATCATGCTTATTAGTAATATACCGCGTTACACTGTATAAATAAACAGTTTTATTTTAAGCGACATAATCATGATTATTTACGCAATATAAGGATGACAGGAGTGTTTAGTTTTTCAAATGTGAAGGCCATTATTTTTGATTTAGATGATACTTTGGTGAAAACTACCTTAGATTTTGCTAAATTAAAAGTAGAAATTGGCTGTACCAAGGATGATGATATATTATCGTTTATCGATAATATAGAGTGCCCTACCCAGCAGTCAAACGCTAATCAAGTAGTGCTGGCACATGAGTTAGATGATGCGCATACCTCAATTTGGCTGCCAGGCGCTTTAGCATTTGTAGAACAAGCAAAAGCAACAGGTATGCCTTTAGCAATTGTGACACGTAATTGCCAGCAAGCGACAAAAATCAAAATGGCTAATAACAACATTCCAATAGATATAGTGTTAACCCGAGACGATGCACCGGCAAAACCAGATCCAACAGGGTTACTCTTTATAGCTCAGCGATGGCAAATTGCGCCTTGTGATATAGCTTACATCGGTGACTATATTTATGATATTCAAGCCGCTCACAATGCCAATATGCAGGCATGGCTATACAAGCAAGATAAACACGAGAACTTACACGAGTATGGTCATAATTTAACGTATATAGCCGCTGAATAACGTTTTCTTACCTATTAATTACTTTAACAGCATCTAAACGTCCTAAAACTGACGCTAAATGACCTATTTTTGATTGTACTGCTTTGATGAATTGTATACATTAAATGTGGATTAAATAAAAAGTATGGCGATTAAGCACCAATGTAAAACACTTGTTATCTTAGTGCCCAATGGATGCAGTAGTAGTAAAAGGATGTACTATGAGATTTACCTTCGCGTTGGCCCCAATGATAGGGACAGTTGAAAATGTGTTTACAGCACAGCAACTAGCTCAAGTAAGCGCAGCTATGAGTCAAGATTCTCTTGTTCACCACGTATCATTTTTTTTGTTCGATATTTCGATTGTGCTGATTAGCTTCACCACCTTTTTGGGTATTATATTAGGTGTTTTTGGGAATATGATATTCACCAAATTTAGTCAACGGTTTACGTTTCTAAACGTGTATTTTGCATCTATCTACAGTAAATTACGCTTGTGTGCTCAACAAAACAATTTGAACCGCCAAACACCACAGGCAACCACACGAATAAGCGAGTCATTTACACCTTCAAGTAACGCCAATAATAATGACGAAACTGTGCATTGTCACATAAGAAAAAGTTGGGTGTGTCATCCCCTTGAAATTATCGTCAAGCAGTTAAGTGGGCTTGAAAGCCAGCCAATTAAAATTGATTTTACCAACCATATTAGTAATGCAATCGAGCCTATCATTAAGGTTTGCCCAATTTGGTTTAGTAACGCTGTGCAGGAATTATTAAGTAACGCGCTAACGCATAACAGTGGCAATATCAACTTAACGGTTGCTATGAATACCTATATAGACAACAAGACATTTACTGTGACCATTGTTGACAATGGTGTAGGCATTTCTGAAAAAATCACCCATAAATTAGATAGTACAGCAGGCCCTTCAAGTCAAATTGTAGCGACGATTTATTCACCCCTAATTGGGCCCACTAACTTATTTAGTATTGGGTCACTACTTCGGCAAATGCGAGGAACACTCCAGGTAAGCAGCGCCCGAAAGTTTTTAACGAAAATTACGATGAACTTACCTCTTTTAGATAACATTGTGCCTTGTAGTATCGATATCAAATCAAATGAAGTCGCGAAAATTAACGATTTTAAATTGTTAAATATGCCATTGGTCAAGGTAAACGGTATCCAAAACGAAAAACAAGAATTGGCAGTCTATAAGCAAGGCAGGCCAATGATCGTTAAAGACTGTATTGCCGACTATCAGGTTAGTTTAGGTGAAGCGGACAATGTTAATGACCAAAAATCTATAAAATTTGTTGATAAGTTTAGTCGACTATTACTCGAACATTATGCCAAAGAGGGTTTTAATAGGCCATTTGCCGCTAAAATGATGTTAATGACCGAGAAAACACTCACAAGGCGGCTGAATATGCACTACCAGTTGGGCTTTGTTGAAGCGCTTAGAAAATTCAGGTTACACCAGGCAAAAGACTTGTTGCTTTATGGTGAAAAGGTAACCAATGTAGCATTTGATACTGGGTTTAGCTCACCGTCTTATTTTGCTCAGTGTTTCAAGGTTGAGTTTGGTTTTGCACCTTCATTTTTGGTTAAGCGACTGGCAGCGCTCAAGCACTAGATATATCAAACAATAAACTGACGATACTTAGTCGTGACCGCTTAAAATTTGTATTTGCGAAATATCGGTATCTCCCTTTAACACTTTCAATACTGCGTCTTGAGTAAGGGTTCTCATGCCGTCAGCAATGGCTTGTGCTTTCATCGCATTTGCCGAAGATTCTTTATATACTAAAGCCCGTAGGTCGTTAGTCATAGTTAACAATTCGTGTACGCCGGTTCTTCCTCGGTAACCACTGTCGCCGCATGCATCACACCCCACTGTTCTATGCAACATTATGTCGCTAGATAAGCCTAGTTCGGCGTAATGTTCATCGCCGTATTGACGCCTAATAAACGATTTGTCTTTTTCAGACGCCGGATATTCCTCTTTACAATTAGGGCACAGTGTCCTAATTAATCGTTGCGCTAGAATACCCACACAAGCATCGGAGAAATTTACCGGATCAAGCCCTAAATCTAGTAAACGACTAATTGTTTCTGGAGCCGAGTTTGTATGCAAAGTAGACAGCACCAAGTGACCAGTGAGCGAGGCCTCAATGCCTGCATGAGCTGTTTCTTTATCGCGCATTTCACCAATCAATATTATATCGGGATCGGCACGTAAAAAAGCCCGCAAGGCGTTTGCAAAGGTAAAACCAATTTTGGGACTTACTTGCACTTGTTGCAGTCCAGGCTGTGTTATTTCTACGGGATCCTCAGCGGTCCATATCTTCTTGTCGGGTGTATTTAAATACCCAAGGATCGCATGCAAAGTGGTTGTTTTGCCTGAGCCAGTTGGGCCTACAACTAGTAATATACCATGGGGCTTTTTGATCATATCTTCAAGCATGCCCATATTGCGGGTCGATAAGTTCATTTTGCCAATTGGCATTGCACCGCCTGCGGCCAAAATACGCATTACTACCCCTTCACCAGCAATTGTTGGTATGGTGGCAACACGCACCTCTACTGGCTGTCCAGACATTTTGAAGGCTAGCTTGCCATCTTGTGGCAAACGTTTTTCGGCAATATTTAAACTCGACATAATTTTAATACGCGCGATAACGGCATTATGATGTGAAGCCGGTACCTGAGTGATATCTCTTATTACGCCATCGACTCTCATTCTTACCCTGGTGGGGGCTCCTTTTTCAGGGTCTATATGGATATCGGAAGCGTTTAATTTTTTAGCGTCATGCAATAAACGGCTCACTAGCCTCACAACGGCGGGTGCATCTTCAGCTAAATCTTCGCTTTGGTCGTCGTCGTCATCACCTGTAACGCCAATTTCATCGAGTATTTCGTCCATCTCACCAGGGCCTGCGCCACTGCTGTTTTCACCTAAGTACTGTAAAATTTGATTAGGTAATCCTACGGCTATTTCATAACTCTCAATACCCAGTGCACTTTCTATTTCCATTAACAACGAGGCGTTGTTTGGTTCAGCCATTAACACGATAGGATTTTCGCGCACATCGGCTATTACGGCAACATAGTT
>JBLHMY010000027.1:0-17826 GCA_047621065.1 Glaciecola sp.
TTACATTATCATAACGTGCAGCCCATTGCGGCAATTCCACAGCTTATTGAACTTAATATTGGTCATGCGATTATTGCCAGAGCCGCTTTTGATGGTTTAGGCAAAGCGGTTGCCGATATGCGTAGCCTCATGCTGCAAGCAAGATCCCATTCTATGCAAGCTATGTTATTGCAAGCATCACTACAACTAAAAAGTTAGCGCTTAATTATATGTTATTTGGCATTGGTACCGATATTGTTGAAATTATTCGTATACAAAAAGCGGTCTCGGTGAGTGAACGCTTCGCTTTGCGCATATTGACCGTTGACGAAATGACCGAATATAGTGAGAGTAAATACCCTGAGCGTTACCTTGCTAAAAAGTTTGCTGCCAAAGAAGCACTGGTTAAAGCAATGGGAACAGGCATTGGAAACGGGTATAGTTGGCAAATGATACAAATAGAACATAATCAACTTGGTAAGCCTTTTTTTGTGTTTAATGGCGCGGTTAAAGACTTCATGTCTTCGCATAATATTAGCAACTGCTTGTTGTCTATTTCAGATGAGCAGCACTATGCAACGGCAATGGTTGTGCTTGAAGCGGGTTAAAAGATAATTATTTACTAAATGTGGTTTGAACAACAGCCGGCTGAATAGAAATTCGCTCAATGTGTAGTTTCTTATTACTTTCATAATAATCATGAATAAAAGGTTTATCTATGGCGACTTTTTTTACGCCCAAATCAGGAAAGTCCAAAAATCAGCCTCAAGGTAAAACGAGCCGGCTAACCATAAATACCCACGACCACGCTGGCAACGGTGTTTGTTTAACGTCTAAGCCCATCACGATTGTGTCCAACGCTTTAGCGGGAGAGGTTTGCCAAATTAGGTTCACAAAGCAGAGCAAAAAAGTCAGTTTTGCCAATACCACCAAAATAATAGAACCAAGCCCATTAAGAACATCTCCTTTTTGTGAGTACTATACGCACTGCGGCGGCTGCAGCTTACAACATACTAGCGCTAAACAAGGCTTGGCATTAAAGCAAAGTGCCTTAAAAGTGTATGTGAACAAGCAACTTAAATTGCCTGCTACACTGGTCAATAAAAAAGCGTGGCAAAAACCCGTGTTATCCGATATCGATTACAGCGATGATCCCGTTAATACACAATACAGAAGACGTATTCGCTTAGCGGTAGATGCGCGTAATAAACAAAAGATAAAAATAGGTTTCCGAGCGCAGGGCTCACAATCTATTATTGATATCCCTAGATGTGCGGTGGCAAGCAGTGCTATTAATGATTGCTTACCATCGTTACGCCAAGCGTTAACTCATCTTCCTAGTATTGACCGTGTGGGTCATATAGTTATTACTGAAGGGCATGTGGCGCTTCAGGTTGCTTTATTTACAACTCAGATGTTATGTAAAAAAAGCCTCCAGAAACTCTCAGAATTAGCTGGGCTGCTCACTATTGAAGTCGTTGTGAAGCCTAAAGGTATAGACGCTATTTGTTTAGCTTCAAATGATGATAAACTACACACCGCTGCTGATAATAAAAGCCAGTCTTCGAAAAGTGCACTTATTATTGAGGACATGCCAGATATTAAACTTGCTGTAGAAAGTGCGCATTTTTTGCAAGTAAACAAAGCCGTTAATCAAGGCTTAATTAAAAGGGCCAAGGCATGGCTTAATCCGAATGAGAGTAACACCCTGTATGATTTTTTTTGTGGCAGTGGTAATATCGGACTATCGTTTGCAAAAGAAGTTGGTGCGGTTAGGGGTTTTGAAGGCGTTAAAGGCATGATTGAGGTTGCCAAAAAAAATGCCAATAGCATCGGTTTGCATAACTGTGATTTCACTTCTATGGATCTAGCTTCAGCAGATGATTTAAAAAAGTTAAGGTTTGTAGACAACGCTATTGCAATATTAGACCCATCCCGAGAAGGTGCTCTTGAGCTTTGTCAATTTTTGGCGACCCAAAGCATTGAAAAAATATTATACGTGTCATGTAATCCAAACAGCTTTGCAAGAGATGCCGCCTACTTACTGCCCCAATATGAAATGACTGAAATAGCTGCCCTAGATATGTTTCCGTTTACCAAACATCTTGAAGTAATGGCTTTGTTTACATTACAACGATGATTTGTTGATGCATTTGTTCGAATAATTCGACGACATAAGTTAATGTATGTTGAAGAAATTTGTTTATAATCATAAATTAGATGAGAATAGAAATTCACAAACATAAAGCTGTGTGTTTCTGCTAAGTGTCAAGGAAAGTCATGGTTTCTATTCGCAGTGTACATCAATCGCAACGCCCAGAATTTGAAGTGTGGCTTAACGACCTCACCTTATCTAAAAAAACAAAAGAAAAACTGCGTACTATTTCTGATGAACCCGAACTTCTGTTGATGGGTCAAGAAATGGTAGAGATTCTCCAACAGTTGCATATGGATGATGAAACTTTGCAAACTGCGTTGGTTTATCCTTACTGTGAAATTCATGAACTTAATCGTGATGACATGCTGGGACGTTTTGGGCCGGGTATTGCTGACTTAGTTGAAAGTGTGCGCAAAATGCAGGCGATTAATAGTTTGCAGTCAAAACGCCAACAGTCCGACGCCGCTCAAGTCGATAAACTAAGAAATATGCTTTTGACGATGGTTGAAGATGTCCGCGCAGTTGTTATTAAAATGGCTGAGCGTATTTGCACATTACATAAAATTAAAGACGAAGATGAAGAAACCCGCGTACTGGTTGCCAAAGAATGCGCTACAATATACGCGCCTTTAGCAAATAGATTAGGTATTGGTCAATTAAAGTGGGAACTAGAAGACTTATCATTTCGATATTTGCATCCGAAAACGTACAAGCATACTGCCAATATGTTGAAAGAAAAAAGGATAGACCGAGAACAATACATCGATGATTTTGTAGACAGCTTGCAAGAATTGCTAAACAAAGAGCACATTCATGCAGAGGTCATTGGACGACCTAAACACATTTATAGCATTCATAAAAAAATGCAAAAAAAGCAGTTAAACTTTGAAGATCTATTTGATATACGAGCGCTGAGGATAATAGCCTCTAGGCTACAAGATTGTTATGCAGCTTTAGGTACTGTGCATGCAAAATATAAGCATCTTCCAAACGAGTTTGATGACTACATTGCCACTCCCAAACAAAATGGGTATCAAAGCATTCATACTGTGGTAATAGGCCCTTCGGGCAAATCTATTGAAATTCAAATTAGAACTAAACAAATGCATGACGACGCCGAACTGGGGGTGGCCGCTCATTGGCGCTATAAAGAAGGGCATTCGGGCAAGCCAGTCAGCGGCGATGATCGTGTTAGTTGGCTACGTAAAATACTGCAATGGCAAGATGAACTGGCAGAGTCGGGCAATTTGGTTGAAGAATTGCGAAGTCAGGTGTTTGACGACCGAGTGTACGTGTTCACGCCCAAAGGCGATGTGATCGATTTACCACTTGGTTCAACGCCCTTAGATTTTGCCTATTATGTGCATAGTAATGTAGGCCACCGATGCATAGGCGCAAAGATAAGCGGTAGAATAGTGCCATTTACTTATAAGCTGCAAAGTGGCGACCAAGTTGAAGTACTAACGGGGAAATCTGCTGCGCCTAGTCGTGATTGGATGCACCCTGGTTTAGGGTATGTGCATTCAGGCAGAGCGCGCGCTACTATTCATTCTTACTTTAAAAAGCAAGACAAAACCAAGCATATTGAAGCGGGTAGAGAACTACTTGAACGCGAACTCCTCAAAGCAAACGTTGCGGTAAAGCATATCAGCGAAGCCTGGCAAAAATATAACGTAAAGTCTTCTGAAGACTTGTATGCTTTGGTAGGTTCGGGTGATGTGCGTGTTATGAGCATTGTAAATTATTTGGCGCAAAAATTCGCCCCGCCTAAAGCAGAGCTCGAAATCCCTGTTGTTAAAACTCGTAAAGCTAAGGTACGTAAAGGCCAAGAGCCTATTATAGCTGAGGGTGTAGGTAATTTAATGAGTCAAATCGCTAAGTGTTGCCAACCCGTTGCGGGTGAAGCTATAGTGGGCTACATTACCCAAGGGAAGGGCGTAAGCGTGCACAAAGAAGGCTGTGCTCAACTCCAAAATTTACTTAACCAGCATCCTGAACGCGAAATTGAGGTGTCGTGGTTAGTTCAGCACCAAACCAGCTTTCAAACTGAACTTGATGTTTATTGTTACGACCGAACCGGCATATTGCGCGACATAACCACAGTACTGTCGAATGAGCAGGTGAGTTTGCTAGGTGTGAATAGCTTAAGTAATAAAGCCCACGGTACAGCACATATTAAAATTACCATTGAGGTTAGCGATGCTGAAAACCTGGCTCGTACGGCTAATAAATTACGCCAAATTAACGATGTAAGCGACGTTGTGCGTCCATGAAACAGTTGGCCATAACAAGCACAGCGTTAGCTTGCCTAAGAGCACGAAAGTGAAGCGCCCAGAACCAACTAGCGAAAAACACAGTGAATCAATATTAGCCGAATTTGATGTTTCAGCAGCCTTACTTCATTCAAATTCAAGCCAGCTTCAAATGAGTGTTCTGATACAACAAAAGTGTGCACAGCTCGGTTTTGATTGGCCAAATCAGGACCCGGTGGTAGAAAAAATTAAAGAAGAACTAGAAGAAGTGCAAGAAGCATTAGCCAACCCAACTAAAGCCCAAGCAGACGTAGAGGAAGAACTGGGCGATTTATTGTTTGCATGTGTCAACTTATGCCGACATTTAGATGTAAGTCCAGAACGCGCTATTACCCTAGCCAATAAAAAGTTTATTAAACGTTTTCAATTTATAGAAACGAGTCTGCATTTTCAAGGTGAGCAGGTAGAACAACAAAGCATAGATTCGTTAGCAGCTTTATGGGAAGAAGCTAAGGCAAACACATAAAAAATTTATGAGCTTAAAGAAAGTAATAACTTATTTGCACGCACTTCAATTCTCCTAAACCTTATAAAAATTGTAATAAAGACTTCGCTTTTTCTTCTAAGTCTGTATAATTCGCGACCTGCCCAGCTATGCCCACCAATGGGACGGTGGAAGATTGACCCAGTTCGAAGGGACTAATAGGTTGATAACATTAACTTTTTTAATATTTTTGGGTGAAATTAAATGAAAACTTTTGTTGCAAAGCCAGAAAGCGTAGAACGCGACTGGTATGTGGTAGACGCCGCAAACAAAACTTTAGGTCGCTTAGCGACTGAAATCGCAACTAGATTGCGTGGTAAACACAAGCCAGAGTATACGCCTCACGTAGATACTGGTGACTATATTGTTGTTGTTAACGCTGAGAAAATTACCGTTACTGGTAATAAAGCGAAAGGCAAAATCTACTATAACCACTCTGGTTATGTTGGTGGATTGAAAGAAACAACATTTGAAAAGCTACTCGCGAAAAATCCAGAACAGGTTATTGAGCGTGCAGTTAAAGGTATGTTGCCGAAAGGACCATTAGGACGCGCCATGTTTCGTAAAATGAAAGTATTCATTGGACCAGAGCATACGCATCAAGCACAACAGCCACAAATCTTGGATTTATAAGGAACACACCATGGCAGATACTCAATATTACGGTACAGGTCGTCGCAAGAGCTCAACAGCTCGTGTTTTCCTTCGTCCAGGTAACGGCACCATCACTATCAATAAACGTCCAATCGATGTTTTCTTTGGTCGTGAAACAGCACGCATGATTGTTAAGCAACCACTAGAATTAGTAGAAATGCTTGAGAAGTTTGACTTATATGTTACCGTTTCTGGCGGTGGTATTTCTGGTCAAGCAGGCGCTATTCGTCACGGTATTACTCGTGCACTTATGGAATATGATGAAACACTTCGTCCGGCACTTCGTAAAGCTGGTTTCGTTACACGTGACGCACGTCAGGTAGAGCGTAAGAAAGTGGGTCTACATAAAGCGCGTAAGCGTCCACAGTTCTCAAAACGTTAATCGTTTTAAAAACTTTAAAAAACCCGGCATGCCGGGTTTTTTTATTACTGTAATTTTCATCTTTATAAATAAGCACTAAGGTCGAATACCCATTAAATTCGATAGTGTGCAAAATACTTGACTAAAAACCGACATAAACAGGTTTTTATTGAAGTAAAACCTTGTGTTTAGCAAGCGTTTTTTTTAAAATAAGCGATGAAATTTTATTAGGTTTATTTAAATCTTTGCTTAGCATCAAGCTTTCAAAGAAATGAACGATAACTTAAAGTTAAGCAAGAGTAGGTTGAAAGGCCTTTTCAAACCCCCCGGAGAACAGTTGATGAGTGAAGTATCAGCAGATTCTAACAAATCGGCAAAGAATGACCATTCTAACGCAAGCGCAGTAGATTTGACGTCTGAAAACACTTCAAGACGTAAATTCTTAACTATCGCTACATCTGTTATTGGTGCAATAGGTGTGGCAGGAGCTTCCATCCCTTTTATCGCATCATGGCAACCTAGCGCGCGTGCAAAAGCAGCCGGTGCAGACGTTGAAGTAGATATAAGCGGTATTCAAGTTGGTCAGCTAATTCGTGTAATGTGGCGCAGCAAACCCGTATGGATCGTAAGAAGGACACCAGAGTTGTTGGCATCGCTTGCCGCCATTGAAGATCAGCTAAGTGATCCAGCGTCAGAAGAAGAACAGCAGCCTGTTTACGCGCAAAACCAATATCGTTCAATCAAATCGGAATATTTGGTCCTTGTCGGCATTTGTACTCATTTAGGCTGTTCTCCACAGCACTTAGTTGAAGGCGCATTTAATCAGCATGCAGAAGGCATTGCCGAAGGTTTCTTTTGTCCATGTCACGGGTCAAAGTTTGATATGGCCGGACGAGTATTCTCAGGGGTGCCTGCACCGTCTAATTTAGTTGTGCCTCCATACATGTATATAGATGATAATACGATTTTGTTGGGTTCTGATGAGGGAGTTGTATAATGTCTGGATTTTTAGGTTGGATTGAATCACGCATCCCTATGATGCGCGTTGCAAATATGCACGCTATTCAATACCCAGCACCCCGAAATATGAACTTTTGGTATGTGTTTGGATTTTTGGCTACCATTATTCTAGTAAACCAAATTATTACTGGCATATGGTTAACGATGAACTTTGAACCCTCTGCAGAACGTGCATTTGCCTCGGTTGAATACATAATGCGAGAAGTTGACTACGGTTGGCTTATTCGATATATGCACAGTACCGGCGCAACCGCCTTTTTTGCTGTTATATATTTGCATATGTTCCGCGGTATGATTTACGGCTCATACCAAAAACCGCGAGAGCTATTGTGGATATTTGGCATGTTAATATATTTAGCACTTATGGCTGAAGCTTTCATGGGCTATGTACTTCCTTGGGGCCAAATGTCTTATTGGGGTGCTCAGGTAATTGTATCGTTGTTTAGTGCTATACCCGTTATTGGCGGGCCCCTTGTAGAGTGGATACAAGGTGATTACGTTATTTCAGGCGCGACTTTGAATCGCTTCTTTGCGCTTCACGTTATTGCATTACCTTTGGTAATTGTTATTTTGGTGTTCTTACACATTATCGCGTTGCATGAAGTAGGGTCAAATAACCCTGATGGCGTCAATATTAAACACCCTAAAGGCAGTTTGCCTGAAGGTGATAAAACTAAGTATAAAATTCATGAATATTATACTGATAAATACGACATTGCCGACGATGTTGTGCCGTTTTTCCCGCATATTGTATTAAAAGATTTAGTTGCGTTTAGTGTATTCTTGTTTATTTTTTGCTACATAATGTTTTTTGCACCAGAACTTGGCGGTAAAGCGCTGGAGCATCCTAACTTTGAAATTGCTAATCCGCTTAAAACACCGGAAAATATTTTTCCAGTTTGGTATTTCACGCCGTTTTATGCCATTTTAAAAGCAGTGCCCGATAAACTAGGCGGCGTTATTACTATGTTTGCTGCTATTGCCTTTTTGTTCGCTTTACCTTGGTTTGACCGCGGTAACGTGCGCTCATGGCGCTACAGAAGCGGCTTACACACTGCCAACTTGCTTGTGTTTGCGGCTGTATTTATTTTCTTAGGTTACTTAGGCGGAACGCCTCAGGAAGATTGGAAATTAATTGGTGCGCGTATAGGCACTATTATGTACTTCATGTTCTTTATATTATTATTTATCTATTCTAAGAATGAAAGAACGAAGCCAGTGCCGTTGAGGATCCCACGATGAAAAAATGGATTGCATTACTATTATTTGTACCGGGATTGGCAATGGCGGCAGGCTCGAGTGTGCCTCTCCAAGACCCTAATATTGACTTGACCGACAAAGAATCACTTCAACGTGGCGCGCAAACGTTTATGAACTACTGTTTAGGCTGTCATCAAATGCAGTATCAACGTTATCAGCGTATGTTTACTGATTTGGATATTCCTGAAGATTTAGGTCAGAAGTATTTGCAGTTTACAGGTGAAAAAATTTCAGATTACATTACCACCCCAATGCCTGCTGCCGATGCCGCGCAGTGGTTTGGTGCGCCGCCACCTGATTTGTCACTAGTTGCTAGAGTGCGAGGTCCTGACTGGATTTATACATACTTGAAAACTTTTTATGTAGATGAAAGTAGAACCTTTGGGGTAAATAATCTAGTTTTTCCTAATGTTGGTATGCCACATGTATTAGAGCCGCTACAGGGCACACCACGCTTAGCCTTTGAAACAAAAATGGTTGACGGACAAATGGTTGAACGACCTGCTGGTTTGACCAACGATGGCAACGGGCGTTTAAATGAGGAAGAATACAGTGAAGTAATACGTGACTTAGTCAACTTCCTTGAATATACCGGTGAGCCATCACGCCTTCAATCAGAATCGATTGGTCGTGGGGTACTCATATTCATTGTAATATTCTTTGTGTTTGCATTATTGTTGAAGAAAGATTACTGGCGGAATATCAAGTAATATAGTATAATTCTGCGTCATTTTTTAGAAGGGCTCTATTAATGAATAGCGCCCTTTTTTGTGCTTTAAATTATTATAACAATACCTATTGTTCACTCATTGTGGCAATAAGGGCTCGGAGGTTTTAATGGCAGTGGCCACTAACAAACGTTCTATCATGACCATGTTTTCAGATAACATCGATATTTACTCGCATCAAGTGCGCATTGTGTTGGCTGAGAAAGGTGTTGGTGTTGAAATTATTTTTACTGATCCTAGTCTGATTAATGAAGAGTTACTGGAACTAAATCCCTATGGAACAGTGCCTACCCTAGTTGATCGTGAATTAGTTTTGTACAAGTCACATATCATTATGGAATATCTTGATGAGCGTTTTCCTCATCCACCGTTAATGCCTGTATACCCAGTATCGCGTGGTAAAAGTCGTTTAATGATGCATAGAATTGAGCAAGATTGGTATTCGTTAGCTGCTAAAGTGTTTCGTAGCGAGCCCGGCGCAGCCGACGCTAGGAAGGAACTAAGAGAAGCTATCCTAAGCTTAGCGCCAATATTTGCTGAAACTGACTACTTCATGAGCGAAGAGTTTAGTCTTGTAGATTGTTATCTAGCCCCTTTATTGTGGCGCTTACCGGCGTTAAATATTGAATTAGATGGCCAAGGTAGTCGTGAAGTTGTTGCTTACATGAAACGTATTTTTGAACGCGGTTCGTTTAAAGCTTCGTTGACTGACCAAGAACGTGAGATTCACAACCCTCTTTAATACCACGTAGTCGCTGCTGTTATTTAGACAGCAGCACTTTTTCCATCTTTCGATTGAGGAAGATATCATGCAAGATATGACCCCAAACCAGCCCTATTTATTACGCGCTTTTTTTGATTGGATCGTCGAAAACGGTTTAACGCCATATATGGTTGTTGACGTAGACTTTCCAAACGTACAAGTACCAACTCAGTTTGTCAGTGATGGCCAAATTGTTTTGAATGTTTCGCCAAGTGCCTGCGTAAATTTCAACATGGATTTAGAATGGATTGAGTTTCAAGCTCGTTTCTCAGGTCAGCCTATGACCGTTTCATTTCCTTGTTGCGCCGTTGGTGCTATTTATGCCAAAGAAAATGGCGCAGGAAGTGTGTTTACGTTACCCGACAGTACAGCCGCTCAAAGCTCTAATAAGCCTGATACTGTTGTAAAAGAAGGTAAAAAAGGGAAGTTGAGTGTGGCACCTTCGCCAAGCAAACTAAGCACGGCTAAAGAAACTGAAGCAAATAAAACGCCGCCCACCAAACCAACTAAAGGGCCAGGACTGAGAGTGGTTAAATAAGGGGCTTAGTCGATAAGCTCCATGACCCTTATAACTTTCGTCACACCGTCTACATTTCTGGCTACTTCAACGGTAGCTGTTGCCTCTTGTTTGGTTAACTGTCCCATAATAAATACTTCACTATCTTCAACTATTAAGTCGAGTTTAAGTAAGGGGACCCTGCTGTCGGTGGCCATGATAGTGCGAATTTTGGTACTCAACCAAATGTCGTTAATGGTAGAACCTGTCGCAATAGGTTCACCAAGTCTTACCTGATTATGAATTTTAGATACCTGACCAACAGACTGGGCTGCACGGGTAGCTTGTGCAATGATCTCTTGTGTTCTAGCTTGGCCGGTTAATAAAACCTGGCTGTTATATACATGTACGCTAATGTCTGCATTTTCTTCTACACTAGGTATTTTATTGATGGCGTTGCTTACCCGGGCTGTCATGGTCTTATCGTCTATTTGTGTGCCAAGCGTCCTTCTATCTGAGTTGCTCGCAGCAGCTGTGCTTGCGGCACCTACAGCAACAGCTGAAACACACCCTGAAAGTTGACTTACGATAAAACTTAACAACAATAATTTCACTACTTTGTTTGTCATTCTACTAATCTCCACTGGCAATCGGAAAAAGCGCATTATCAATACATTCACATAAATTATGAATGACCAATAAATGTACTTCTTGTATACGCGCGGTACGAGATGATGGTACTCGTATTTCAACGTCATTTTCGCTTAAAAATCCCGCCATTTCACCGCCATCTTTGCCCGATAATGCAACAATCGTCATGTCACGCGTGAGTGCTGCTTGCATTGCGTTTATCACGTTAGCGGAGTTTCCACTGGTAGAAATAGCAAGTAAAATATCACCTGCTTGTCCTAGCGCCTTCACTTGTTTTGAAAACACTTCATCGAATGAAGAATCGTTGGCAATGGAAGTAATGGTAGAGCTGTCGGTGGTAAGTGCTATTGCCGGTAAAGAAGGTCTATTGCGTTCATAGCGATTGAGTAATTCAGAAGAAAAATGTTGAGCGTCAGCAGCTGAACCACCGTTGCCACATGATAATATTTTATTACCACGAATTAGCGCATCAATCATCATTTGTGCGCCTTTTTGAATATGCTCTGGAAGCGCCTCAGCTGCCGCTATTTTGGTTTGTATACTCTCGGTAAAGCTTTTCTTAATATTGTCTAACATGCTGTAAAGTATTCCTATTCGCATATTGTTTATGCATAATCATTTTATATTTTAATTGCGTTGTATTGATGACCTGCGCGAATTAACAAAATTAATGAGGGATGCTCAAACCTTATTAAACACTATATAACCACGTAAGCTGTTTATCATCAATCGCTATTACATCTATACGTAAATCAGTGTGATGTAAGTTCAACTTATGCTGTTGTAAATAGCACATAATGGCTTTGTTCATTTTACTTCTTTTTGATGCTGTAAAATATTCGGCTGCAAAACCATGGTCGTTTGTTCTGCGATATTTGACTTCAACAAAGACCCATTGTTGCAGGTCTTTAAAAATTAAATCAATTTCACCTTGGGGTACACGGAAGTTTTGCTCTATAAACTTAAGTCCTTGGACTTCTAAGTAATGTTTTGCTTTTACTTCTGCTTGCTGACCAGCGCGCTTAGCTTGGTCATGTTTAGTTTCAGTGTCCATACTTAACTATTCCTGATCAATTATTTTCTTTATTTACCTGCATCAAAGCGCTATTGAGAGCCGGTGTTCGTGTTAATAGATAACCATGATAGTTCACGGTTTAATTGCTGCTTATCGTTTATCGATAAATTTCCACTAAGGCCCTCAATCCAAAGGTGCTCAAAAGTACTCAACTGCGCTAAGTTATCGACCAATGATAATGCGTCATAGCCGAAGGCGAAGAGTCGTAAAAATGCGCTTGGTGGCTTATTAAACAAAGCGTCAACGGAGGCAGAAAGTGCTTCGTTGCGACGAGTTGGTAACAGCCATGGCATATCGACAAATATCAAGTTGCGCAAATCTCGCTGGCTATTTTTACTTTGTTTATGGTCGTAACCGTAAGATGTAGCAAACACCGGAATTTGTTCACTGGTAAACAAACTAATACTGCTTTCAATAATAGGATTAATTAGCTCAAGGTCATTTGGCCGTGCAAACACCACAAATGCGTCTACGTCGCGTCTGTTTCTGGTAACACTATAAACGCGTTCTTGACTTAAGTTTGAAAGTTGTTTAATTCGTTTTTGACTTTGCAATACATCTAGTGCCGACGTTATACCTACCCGCATACTGTTGTTGTCTGAATACCTCACCTGTTGTAAAGATACCCGGTTATTAGTTTGTGATAACTGGGTAGCCTCCCAAGCCTCAATAAACGCCGCGTTCATGCGGCGCGTTGTAGCCGAGCCATCATCGATTACAACGGGGTTTGTAATATTTCGGGCGCGCATCAATGCAACAACTTGCTGCGCTTCTTGTTCGGGAGACAGTGAAAAAGAGGCGAGCAAATTATCGGTGTTATTAACTAAGGTCTGCGCTTGGTTAAGCAGCAACAAGTGTTTATCGATTAAATTGAAGTTTTTGATTTGGTCTATGTGTGCGCGTAAAAGCGGACCAATAATGGTGTCAAACGGTGCTAAAGAACTGGATGTAATATCTGATCTCATGGTGTTTAATGAGCCAGTATCTATAAATTCTACACCCGCTTGAACTATCTGATTGTTTTGTTTTGCAGTTGTTAGTTTGTTGTAATAGGCACTCAAAATACCTTGCTTAATTGCTTCGCCCTGTCCTGCCAAGCGACCGCTTAATGGCAACAAAACAGCAATATTTTGGTTTTGACGATGGATAATAGCCAAATATTTCTGCACTTGACTGGGTAAGTTGTTAATGAGAGCTTGATGTGTATTTGTAGATAGCCATTGCTTAATCGTGGCCTGCCGCACGCTATCATTTATGCTGCTGTCTTCGATGGTGTCAAGTAGTATTTTATAGTCGCTAAGAATGGGGTATGTATTAGCAAGTTGACTACGGTCATCTTTATCTACACTAGAAAACCATTCCCACACTTTATCATAGAAGTGTGCGCTGAGGTTTGAGTCACTTGCTACTTTTTGGCTTAGATTAGCGCCTAATAGCTCATGTAATGCATTTATGTATTGCTCGTTGTGGGCGAATAGTTGTGCCGATGCTACTTGCGCTCTGCTGGACAAGTCAAATGTGTTTTGTGAAACGCTATTTATATTTAATGGTAGTAAAGCCAAGCGAATGCCATCTCTATCTGCATTGTTTAACCACATCTGAATTAAATTAAGTAGGGGCTGCTTATTTGATAAATCACTCAAGCTATCCAACGATTCTAACGCACATTCTGCTTTTAATAAATTGGCAATGGCTTGATGTGTCTGATCATTAAGACTCGATTGAACATGCTTAAGCACAATGTTGCTCGCTAGGCAATTGTTTGTATTCCTATAATCGTTAGCTAGTGCCAGCAATGACAGGTTTCGCGCGGTCAAATCTTTACTCATAAAATAAGCCGATTCAATATCAGTGAGCGCCGATTGCTGGTTCGTTTGTTGATCTGCCGCGGTGGGGATAGTTTGGTTTGGCTCGGCTGCCATTTTTTTAGAAGGCGCTACACCACATGCTATTAAAAAATAACTGATACTGACAATGATAATAAGTTTGGGTATATTCACGATTATCCTAAAAATACGATAGGCTAAAACCCAGTAGTTTACTTGGCTGAATAAAAATATCTAGTCGAATTCATGCAAACTGTACCTAAGTTTGTGTAAACTACCACTATAATTTCTTATCACATAAGTGAATAACTTGACTGGCATTCTTTATATTGTTCCTACGCCCATAGGCAATCTTTCTGATATGTCTAGCAGAGCTATCGACATATTGCAGGAAGTCGACTTAATAGCCGCGGAGGACACTCGGCATTCGGGTCATTTATTACAGCATTTTTTGATTAAAACTCGGTCCGTTAGCCTGCACGATCATAATGAGCAGCACCGCACTCAGTTGTTGTTAAAAAAGCTTCAAGACGGTCAAAACATAGCCTTAATATCTGATGCGGGTACACCGCTTATAAGTGATCCCGGCTATACTTTAGTTAGCACCTGCCGTTTGCATAACATCACTGTAATTGCGTTGCCAGGACCTTGTGCACTTACCACAGCGCTTAGCGCGTCGGGTTTACCTACCGACCGCTTTATGTTTTTAGGTTTTTTGCCAGTAAAACAAAAAGCAAAAGCCGAGTCGCTTAAATTTGCTAGCCTACAACATATGACATGTGTTTTTTACGAAGCCCCTCGGCGCGTAAAAGACACCATAGAAGTATGTGCTAAAGTGTTGCCAAGCCATCATCAAATTGTGCTAGCAAAAGAATTAAGCAAGCGCTTTGAAAACTATGTAAGCGGCACTGCAGAAGAAGTTTTAGCATGGTTAACGCAAGAACCTGCGCATCAAAAAGGAGAATTCGTATTGATGATTTATTGCAAGATGGTAGTGTCTGAAGAACTTCCCTTGTCGGCAAAAGAACTCATGCTTCAACTCACCGCTTTATTGCCACCCAAAGCGGCCGCCGCAATCGTGAGTGAACATTATAAATTGAATAAAAAAACGCTTTACCAATATGCTCTTTCTGTAAAGGAGCATTAGCTGCAATAATCCTGATTACTTGCAATGTGACTATATAGAATCATTCTATTGGCCTTTATTTTTTGATTTACACAGCACTAAAGTTCACTATACAAATTGCAGTGTCGACTTTATCGAGAGGCGCTGCAATGGTGCCTACCTATTTAAGCACAAAAAACTGAATCCCCTTGTTCCTGTCTTAATGAGATGCTGGTTCCCAAGCATTTAATACAACGCTAATTAAAGCAGTGCCGCTATGGTTTATTGGGCACTTACTTCTCATTGGTACAATTGCAAACTAAACCCTCCAAAACATGCTTATTATTTATACTAGTGAAAGATTTATGTAAAAACATAGGTCCTTAACAATAACCTGTTGTGGATCCTATGGTCTATTTGGTTCAAGCAAATTGTGGGTTCTTGTTATTTGTATATCAAATAAATAGTTCAGTTGCCGCGTAAAAATAGACGATGGAAAAAGATAATTGATTAAAGAACAACAGCAGTGGAGTGTCTAAATTGGAAATAGGTATTGTACTGCGTTAGCGGGTATACCATGCTCGCTAAAAGTCTCTCAAATACTGTAATTACAGCACCAATCTCAATAATGTTTTCAAGTACGGTCATGTGAGACCATAAATTAAAGCCCTGAAACACCATTGAAAGGCGAGCCCTCATGTTTGCTACTTGTTGTAGGTCTGACGGAGAACGGATACCTTTTTTATTTGTTGTGAACTTTACGGCTTCGCCATGAACATAAATATTCCCCGAGGTGGGTGTTTCAAGTAGGTTTATGCAGCGCAAAAAGGTACTTTTACCGGAGCCTGAAGCGCCAATTAACGATATTACATCGCCCTTAAAAGCTTCCGCAGATATCCCTTTAAGTACTTCTAAGCAGCCGAAATTTTTATGTATATCTGTTACCAGCAGGGGAGCAACTTCTTCCATGTTAATCTCTAGATCTGTCGGGGTAACTGTATGAATAATAGACACAACTAATAATTTAAGCAATAAGTAACAAGGTGAGTATTGTATGAGCCATGGCTAAACATCCCTTACTGAAAATTATCAGGCTTCATTACCTTCAAATTTTCAGGCCGCTACACGGCTACCATTGGTTATTAAAAATTATAGAATGTCTTATAGATATTCCGATTAGAAGTACATTAATATCAATGGTAAAATAAGAATCAAGGATTTCAATCATACAGGCAGCTTCTCAAAGTACTTTATCCTTAGATAAATAGCTTTCCCCTTTACACGGTTGTAAGGAGCAGGGTAAGGCATTATTTTTTTCAATTTAGTACGTAGTGCAATCAGTTATCAAATAATGTTGGAGAATTGAAAAATGAACGTAACAGAAAAAAGTCCTAATCAAGTTACAGTCGATACTGTCGCTACGCTCGAAGATCTTGCTCAGTTGGCAAACTACTCGCTCATGGACACTCTCAACTGTGATCCTGATGCAGTAGCAGACGGCATTGATCATGCTCCGCGACAAGTCTTCACGGGCCATTATGTGCCCGTTAAACCTACCCCAATCGAAAATCCCGAGTACGTTGTGCACAGCAAAAACTTTTTTCGCGAACTTGGCTTTGCTGATAGCATGGCGCAGTCGGCCGACTTCATTAAGATGTTTTCTGGCGATATCGCGCACGTTCCTGTGCCGCTGCGCAAAGTTGGTTGGGCAACTGGCTACGCACTTTCCATCTTCGGCACAGAATACTTTCAGCAGTGCCCGTTTCAAACCGGCAATGGATATGGAGACGGTCGCGCTGTTTCTGTGCTTGAGGCGGTCATTAAAGGTCGACGCTGGGAAATGCAACTTAAAGGTGCTGGCCGCACGCCATATTGCCGCGGCGCGGATGGTCGCGCTGTTCTTCGCTCAAGTATTAGGGAGTTCCTCGCGCAGGAGCATATGTACTCCCTTGGAGTGCCTACAACACGGTCTTTGAGTTTGTACGTTTCCAAAACACAGAAGGTCAAGCGACCCTGGTATTCTGAGGGCTCGCGCTCGCAGGATCCTGACGTGCTTATATTGGAGCCGGTGGCCATCGCGACCCGGGTCGCGCCTTCGTTCATTAGGGTTGGCCAACTCGAGCTATTCGGTCGCAGGGCCCGCAAAAATGAACACCCCAAAGCGATGGAGGAACTCGAGACAATTGTGTTGCACTCAATTGATCGTGAGTATAGTGATGTCATTGACAATAAACTAAGCACCGCAAACAAAGTGGTGCTGCTGGCGCACGAGTTTCGCAGCCGTCTCACATCACTTATGGCGAACTGGATCCGTGTCGGCTTCTGCCAGGGAAATTTCAATAGCGATAATTGCGCGGCCGGTGGCTTTACACTTGATTACGGTCCGTTCGGTTTCGTTGATGTGTTTAACCCTCAATACCAGTCATGGACAGGTGGCGGACATCACTTCTCGTTCTACAATCAGCCAATGGCAGCCCAACGGAACTTCGACATGTTTTGCACGGCATTGCGGCCTTTGTTAGTGACTCATCAGGACTATCTGCGTCAACTCGACGAGATGCAACGCGGATTTGCGAATGTGATGCAAATCGAAATGGAGAAAATGTGGGCTGCCAAATTGGGGCTTGGCACTTTTCACTTAGCGTTATTTAGCGAGCTAGAAACGTTAATGGCGCAAACTCCTGTCGATTACACCATCTTTTTTCGCGAGCTTTCATCTGTGCCTGACGACATTGAGCCACTCAAAAAAAGCTTCTACACAAACGCTAAAGAGATGGATAAACGCTGGTCACAGTGGTTTATCCAATGGAAATCGCTTGTTGACAGTACTAATGTCAACTCGCCGCGCGATCGTCACGAGCTTTCTAGACAGATGAAACTCGTCAACCCAAAATATAGTCTAAGAGAGTGGTTTGTTGTGCCTGCATATCAGCAAGCAGCCGCGGGGAACTACT
>JBLHMY010000028.1:0-17769 GCA_047621065.1 Glaciecola sp.
TACTACGTCACTCGCAAATTTTGTCAAGACTTTTTATGAATTTATTTGCAGTAGTTGTGCTTACAAATACGCCTTTCATTTTCACAAACCGCGTCATCTAAATGACGCATAAATCTTGACACTTCAGCTAGTGGGTTTAGTCTTTGTATTCAAAGTCTAATCATCACTGCCCGAAGCGAGGGCGCATTCTACATAGATATAAAGTATGTACAAGCCTAATTTTTAAATACTTTGCATTTATGTGGTTATCTGATTACTTTTACATCGAAACGCGTAAAATATGTCAGCTTTTTAATATTAAAGCCGCATCACATAAGATATAAATGTGATTGACCATTGGACACAGTCTCATTAAATTAGGTGTTTGAAGCTTTTCACTTATCGTTTCTGTATATACAAGAAGAAATTAGGCCATATGCCAGAATTTACTATTTTAGCCATATTCATTCCTACATTTTTTGTGATTTCACTTACCCCAGGTATGTGTATGAGCTTAGCCATGACCTTAGGCATGACCATTGGTGTTAGAAAAACCTTCTATATGATGCTCGGCGAAATATGTGGGGTAGCTTTGGTGGCAGTACTTGCGGTAATTGGCGTTGCCAGTGTTATGATTCAATACCCAGCTGTTTTTACCCTACTTAAATGGGTTGGCGGTGCGTTTCTGTTGTATTTAGGTGTGAAGATGTGGATGACCAAAGTACATATAGAAACCGATATGCTTATGTCATACCGAAAAATTACGCCTAATAAGCTTATATTACAAGGTTTTGTAACTGCCGTCGCAAATCCAAAAGGGTGGGCATTTATGATTTCACTGTTGCCACCTTTTTTAGACATCGCAAAACCATTGCCTATTCAACTATTAGTGTTAGTGTCTATCATAATGATGAGCGAACTAGTTTGCATGTTAATCTACGCCAATGGTGGGAAGTGGTTGAGACGCCTCTTAAATAAGGGTGATCACGCTCAGTGGATTAACCGAATTGGCGGTGGCTTACTTGTTGTTATTGGCGTTTGGTTAGCCTTTTCTTAATATAAGCCTCATCAAATAGTTACAACATTAATAATTTAACGTTACCAGAGACCCAATCATGCCAATTAAAGCATTTAAAAATGTTACCCCTACTTTTGATAACACTGTTTATATTGACGACACCGCTTTACTTGCAGGTGATATACATTTAGGAGCTGACACTAGCGTTTGGCCATTAGTCGCAGCTCGTGGCGACGTTAATATTATTAGAATTGGTAAACGCACCAACATTCAAGATGGCAGTGTGTTACATGTAAGTCGGCCCAGTAAGAATAACCCCGATGGCTTTCCACTTATTATTGGCGACGATGTAACAATAGGCCATAAATGCATGTTACACGGCTGCGTTATAGGAAATAGAATATTAGTTGGAATGGGCGCCATTATTATGGATGGTGTCGTAGTGCAAGATGATGTGTTTATAGGTGCTGGTGCATTAGTAACGCCTAATAAGCAATTAGAAAGTGGTTATTTGTACGTAGGCAACCCGGCAATTAAAAAGCGTGCTTTGCACGATCATGAAAAAGCTTTTTTAGCTGAATCAGCCAACAATTATGTATTGCTAAAAAACGAGTATATGAACAACGATTAAAAGCTAGCTTTGATTACAAGGCTTATAAAACTACTCATTTATAGGCTCCATCACAAATGAAAACGAGTATTCTTCAGGACGCACTAAAAACTCCGGGTGGGGTTTAGCGCCCCAGCTGTCATCGCCTCCTACACCCATATGCAAATAATCAAGGCGTACTACATTGCTATTTGGGTAGTTAATAGCAGCAACATGGCGAGGATGATTTTTTGCCCGATAAAGGTGAAATTTATCGCCTTGAAGCGCGCTAAATTGAAATACGTCGTCGCTGGTAAAGCGCCAACCTACGGCGCTACTGTTTACAACTTTTAACCAATGAGTATCGGTTTTATTGCCACTTTCTTGAGGACGTGAATAGTCATGAAATTGCTCCGACACTTTTGATGTATACAAACCCACCGCCGCACTGGCTTTTCTGTCTACATAATTTTCGTGCGGCCCACGTCCATACCACGCTAAACTTTGCATATCTTCAGGGATAGACATATGTAGCCCAATTCGTGGCATTAGTGGTAGCTTTTCTTTATTTGGCATAAAATGCACATTAGCCACAATCCGTCCTTGGGAATTGATATGCCATTTAATAGTCGCTTGTGCAGCGCCCTTAGCTAGAGTAAATGATGTAGTAAGCACAATATTATGAGGGTCAAGCTCCTCTAGTCTAGAACTAGTTAGTTCTTGATGCATAGACGCCGTACGCCAAAGATCATTTCTATTGTGCATCTCCCAACCACGATCGTTGTCGGTAGGCAAGCGCCAAAAGTTAAGCGAGGGTGCTTCAGTTAACATCGCTGTTTGTTGGTATTGATAGTTTTTAATCAAACCGCTTGTTTTATCGAAAATAAGTGAGAAATCACGCCCTGTAATCACAACTGAATTAGACTTTTCATTCACATGTAATGCCTTACTGAGCTTTACATTTGCAGCTGCCAAGGGCATATTTTGTAAGGTAGATTGCACCGCAAATTGCTCCCATGCAATGATATGATGGTCGATATTTTCCGAAAGGTACACGTTTTTAGTATGTGCGCTTTGTGCAATAACACTAGGGAAGCCTGCTTGTTCAGTTTTTCGCATATCAATAGCATAAATAGTGACCTGATAGTCGCCGCTTTCATCTTTGATGAAATGCCTTAGGTCGAGTGCAATTGCGCTCGATTGATTTGGCTGTGTATTATGTAAGCCATTGAGGTGCGAACTGGCAACAGGCAAACCATTGCGCGCTAACCGCCAGAAGAAATTCACATGCGATAGGTCTAAAAAGTTGTATTTATTAGTTACTGTTAGCATGAAGTTGCTTTTGTCGGCCAAGCTAAAATGAATAGGTTGATAAACTTTTTTTGCCTCATACAAATGTGGATTTGGTGTTCTGTCTGCTTGAATAAGACCGTTTGCTAAAAAGTTGCCGTCATTATTGCCATCATTAAAATCGCCACCGTAGCCCCAATACTTTTGCCCTTCAGGCGTTTCTAACAATATCGTTTGGTCAACCCAATCCCAAATAAACCCACCTTGTAACTGGCGATTAGCATAAATGGTTTGCCAATATTTATGTAGGTTGCCCAGGCTGTTCCCCATTGCATGAGCGTACTCTGCCATTATTAATGGTTGTTTAGGGTTAGTAGCAATATAGTCTTCAAGTTCGCTAATAGAATCATACATAGGGGTATAAATATCTACATAGTCAAGCACAGAATGCCCGTTGACTGTTCCCCAACCGCCATATGTAACGGGGCGCGACGGGTCCAACTGGCGAATAGCCTGAGCACCCTTTTCAAAAGTTTTGCCTAAACCTGCCTCGTTACCCATCGACCAAAAAATTATAGACGGGTGATTTTTGTCACGCTCAACCATGCGCGTAATACGTGAAATATGTGCAGCCTCCCATTCAGGTTGAAAGCCTAAGTGGTGTTTTTTTTGAGCTTTGTTTTGATTCCCAAGCTGCATATATTTATGTGACTCAATATTTGCTTCGTCCATCACGTAGAGGCCGTATTTGTCGGCTAACTCATAAATATAGCGATCATTAGGAAAATGAGCCGTGCGTAGCGCATTGATATTAAATAACTTCATCAGCTCAACATCCTTTATCATATCGTCCTTAGTGACCACTCGTGCGCCATGCATATGATGTTCAACTCTATTAACGCCGCGTATAGTGACAATTTCACCGTTCACTTTTAATACGCCATCTACTAATTCTAGTTTACGAAAACCAACAGCGATCTTGATATGTTCATCTTCATTGGTGACGGTATTTTGCATTGAAATAATCAGGTCGTATAAATAGGGTGATTCCGCCGACCATTTACTTACCTTTGCTATTGAAGTGGTAAATGTATATTGATTTTGTTCATTTAGCACCAGCTTACTCGAATCTATAACCTGCTCTTTATCCATTAACCTTGCACTTAGCCTTACGTTTTCGGACCGACCACTTTTTGCAAGATCTATAGCAACAATAAGCTCACCCGTTTTATACGTGCTATCTAACGAAGCGTTAATGCTTACGTCGTGTATATGAGTATTAGGTGTTGCATACACATAAACATCGCGCTCAATACCACTGGTATTCCAGCCATCTTGATCTTCCAAATAGCTACCGTCACTCCAACGGATATTCTTAATCGCAATTTTGTTTTTGCCTTTTGTTAAAAAGGCACTAATATCAAACTCCGTAGGCAATTTGGAGCCTTGTGTATAACCAACATATTTGCCATTTACCCATACATAAGCGGCTGAGTTGATGGCACCAATATGCAGCACTGTGCGCATGTCTAGCCATTTTTTATCAAACTCAACAAATTTCACATAGGCATTAACAGGATTGTAGTCAATTGGGGCAAAAGGTTGATTTTCGGGAAAAACATAATCAATGTTTTTATAATACGGTGTGCCTTCGCCTGCAAACTCTGGGCTACTAGGAACCTCAATCGTTTTAAATCGGTCTAGCGTGTAGTCAAGTTGGTAAAATTTTTGGGGATGTTTGGCCGAATTTGGTGAGCGCAAAAATAACCAATCGCCATTTAGCGACATAAATCGAGAGGAATTCGTTTGCTTATTTTTTAGCGCCTTTTGCATATTTTCGAAGGCGAAAAAACTTGCTCTTGCAGGTAATTTGTTTTCTTCAAAAACCTCTGGATTCTGCCAATTTACTGCCACTGGTTTCAACTCAACTGCAGCTTCACTGCTAACAAACGAAGGAACACTCGAGCATGAAACCACGGTGGCTATCATCAAAAAGCAAACACAACGGCTAAACGTATTGGAGACAGTTTGTAGCATTATCATTACCCTAAACTACGTAAGTGAATTTTTTAAAAGTGCAGCTACCTAAAAACGTTTCAATACATTAATTAATATTTAGCGAACGTAAGTACTTATAAACAGGCTCACAATTAGGCTTACAATCAAACCACAAATAAAAACTATGTGCTGCTTGATTAACAAGCATACCCAAGCCGTCAATAGTCGAACAACCCAGGTTATTAGCCTTTTGCATAAACGCTGTTGGCTTTGGCAAATAAACCATATCGTAAACACTCGGGTGATTGGCGAATATAGCGTCGGGCAAATCAGGCGTATCACCGGTTAAGCTCAATGAAGTAGCATTAATCACAATATCAAATAACGCATTGTCCTTATTTTCATAAAGCCGTACTTTGTTGTTTGCGTAAGTGTTTGTAAGAGTAACTAACTCTTCCGCTTTTTTAGCGCTTCTGTTGTAAATAGCAACGCTATTGATACCGGCATCGACTAAGGCCGGCAGTGCGCCTTTTGCAGCACCGCCGGCACCAATCACTAATATATTGGCTTTGTTTACATTAACACCATGGTTGCGCAAATCGCTTACTAGACCTACGCCGTCGGTGTTGTCACCTATAAACCCGTCAGATTTTTTTATAATCGTATTCACCGCGCCAGCACGCTTAGCCTGTGACGATAGCGTATTGACCCATTTCAAAGCGTCAAGCTTAAACGGCATTGTTACATTAGCGCCAATACAGTCATCATTAGCGAAAAACTGATCTGCTGATAAAGCGAAACCGTCCACCGGCGCGAAACGTTTTTGATAGTCCAAACGCATGTCAAATTGCTTGGCAAACATAGCGTGAATAATGGGTGATTTACTTTGCTCAATGGGGTTACCAAATACGCAAGCAATTACGGGGCGTGTTAACAAACTATATACCTTGATGAATGCTGAGCAATCAATCATACCCAAAAAGACAGCATATTCCAAAACGTAAAAAACCCCGCTACATTTGCGAGGCTCTAAAACCGGTATAAAAATTACATGATTGGGTAGTTAAAACCTATAGCCAATAGAAATTGTGTACACAAAGGGGTTAATATCAACGCTTGCAATTGAACCTAAGTCTACACCGTTTACTGTAAATTTAGCTTCAGTTTCAATGTTGATATAACGAACAGATGCATTTAAGTATATGCCATTAGCAATTTCGTAGTCGGCGCCAATTTGGGCCGCTAGGCCAAAAGAATTGTCTAAACTTAAGTCAGAAATAGTCGCACCAATTGCCCCGTCAATTGAACTTACGCTCACATCGTTGAATTCTTCATCAAAAAACACCGTGTAGTTAAGACCTACACCAGCATATGGCCGAAAAGCCGCATCTGCATCAGCAAAGAAATAGTTGGCTGTAACGGTAGGCGGTAAATGTTTGGTTTTACCTAAGTTACCGCCGCTGGCTAAGTTTATTTTGTGTGAAAAAGGACTGGCCGCTAACACTTCTATATTCCAATGGTCAGTTAGAAAGTACGCAACGTTTAGCCCAAGCTGAGTGTTCGCACCAACACTAACGCCACCTACCACACTTTCGCCAATCTGAAAGTTGCTAGCGCCCACCAAGATGTTTGAACTTGCATCGTCTGGTGCAACAGTAGTAAGACCAGCGCGCACTAAAATATCGCCTGCTTTGTGAGCGAATACGTTTGCACTAGCTAAAGCTAAGACACAAACAATGGCGGTTGAAAGGATAGTCTTTTTCATTACGTACTCACTTTGATTAATTAAGGTTAAATTATAAAATCTGCGAGCACAATATAGTACGTAGGGTTTAAAATATTGATCTAGATTAACCTTAGCTAAACACCTGATTTAAAGATGTTTAATTCTTTGATCTGTGTCAAACTTTTGTGAATATTCCAAAGAAGTATTGATGGTTAATCGCAGAAAATTGATTAACGAGGATCAAATAAACATACCCTAAACTGCTCCACAACAATGCACAATACTGTGTAACAAGAAGATGCCTATAAGTAACTAAAGCCTCACGATAGTTTGCAAGGCAATCATTTACCCATAAACTCCTTATTTTAGGCTATGTTAGAAATGCACATGTTGCTGTAATTTCAACAACAACGTTAGACTGCTAAAAGTAACATCGCTTAGATTGACACCAGTCATCTAAACAGCTAGCGTTTGTATACGATCTAACCAGTGCTGTTTTTCTGTGTCTGGCAAAAAACTAGCCTTAATACTATTACTAATAAGCTGCACTAACGCTTGCTCAGATACAGGCAAGCTATTGGCAACTGCATGAAAATTTTCTTCTAAGTACCCGCCAAAATAAGAAGGGTCATCAGAATTAATGGTTACCAATAGTCCATCATTTAATAATTCGATTATATTATGCTGAGCCATTTCGTGAACTACGCAAAGCTTAAGGTTACTTAGCGGACACACTGTCAAAGGTATTTGGTGGTATTTCAAATAAGACATTAATGCTGGGTCTTCTTTGCTGCGAACCCCGTGATCAATACGATCAACTTTCAGTAAGTTAATCGCTTCCCAAATATAATCAGCGGGTCCTTCTTCACCGGCGTGGGCAACGAGCTTAAACCCTAAGGCTTTAGCCTGCGCAAACACAGCTTGAAATTTAGACGGTGGATTACCCAGTTCAGAGCTATCTAAACCTACCGCGGTGATCATCGAATAATAAGGACTTGCTTGGCCTAACGTTTCAACTGCGCTTTGTTCACTCAAATGACGTAAGAAAGACAAAATAAGATAAACAGATAAGCCAAATTTTGTTTTCGCTTTTTCAATCGCACGAGCAAATCCTGGCATGAAAACAGCGTAATCAATACCCCTTTGTGTATGGGTTTGTGGGTCGAACATAATTTCAGTATGCACTATATTTTGTTCATGACATTTACACAAGTACTCCCACATAAGGACAAAAAAATCATCTTCATCGCGCAGCACATTTGCACCTTGGTAGTACAAATCTAGGAAGCTCTGCAGGCTATCAAATTGATAAGCGGTTTGTATTGCCTCAACGCTTGAAAACGGTAACGTAACGTTATGCTTTTGCGCTAAATCCCACATTAATTGAGGCTGTAAGCTACCTTCTATATGCAAATGTAATTCTGCTTTGGGAAGTGTGTGAATGAGGTGCTGTAATCTTTTTGTCATCATTCTTAGCATTCCTTTTAATTACTTCTTGTTAGTGCCTAGCTACCTTTTCACGCATAGAATTTTATATATCAAGCCAATTTATGGGTTTAAGATACTGCTGAATTTTGCCCTCAGGTGATTCTGGAGAGGGCTGATAATTATATTCCCACCTTGTAAGTGGTGGCAACGACATAAGTATAGACTCGGTTCGACCACCAGTTTGCAAGCCAAACAAAGTACCCCTGTCATACACAAGATTAAATTCAACATAACGCCCGCGCCTATACAGCTGAAATTGACGTTCACGATCTGTAAAGGGGGTGTTTTTGCGTTTTTCTATGATAGGCACGTAAGCATCTAAGAAGCCGTTGCCTACCGATTGCATAAATGAAAACGACTGATCGAATCCCCATTCGTTTAAATCATCAAAAAATAACCCGCCAACGCCGCGAGTTTCATTTCTGTGTTTTAAATAAAAATAATCGTCGCACCATTTTTTATACTTACCATACACAGCGTCACCAAAAGGAGCACATAGGTCGGCTGAAACCTGATGCCAGTGCTTTGCGTCATCGGCAAATACATAAGAAGGTGTTAAATCAAATCCACCGCCAAACCACCATATGGATGGCTCACCGTGTTTTTGTGCAACAAAGAATCGAACATTGGCGTGACTTGTGGGCACATACGGGTTATTCGGATGAATAACTAACGACACGCCCATAGCTTGAAAACTACGCCCAGCAAGCTCAGGTCTAGCAGCGGTTGCCGAGGCTGGCATTTGTGTGCCAAATACATGAGAAAAGTTTACGCCTCCTTGCTCAATAATATTACCGCCCCTCATTACACGCGACCGGCCACCGCCGCCTTCTTCCCTATCCCACTGATCTTCAACAAAGGTACCGCTTCCATCGGCCAACGAAAGCGTATGGCATATACTGTCTTGTAAATTCAGCAGAAAAGTTTTAACACTATCTATTTGTGCCTGAGTCACAATATCGTTTACGCCAGTTGAGGTGTTACTTGTTGTATCGCTCATGCCCTTATGGTTTCCATGGTTAAACTATGAAATATCTTACTCGGTGAGTTTTGACTACCCAGCGCACCTTCTAATAAACGAAGTTCATTGCCGAAATATCCACGAAGTTCGTGGGCGTTTAACGCTGGTGACCGACCGGCTGGGTTAGCACTGGTAGATACCATTGGCTTACCTACATAATCACACATTTGGGTGACCAAAGGATGGCTACTAATGCGCACTGCCAGCATATTGGAATCGCCACTTACCCACTCAGGTGTTTTAGTCGATTTTGGTAATAGCCAAGTTACCGGCCCTGGCCAACTTCCTAGTATTTTTTGTTGCGCACTTTGTGGCAAACGTTCAAACAACACGAAAGGCTCTATTTGAGAGAAATCACTGGCAATTAATATCATCCCTTTTTCTACTTCTCGGCTTTTAAGCGACAATATTTTGTAGACCGCTGCTTTATTTAACGGATCACAGCCCAAGCCATACACGGCTTCGGTTGGATAGGCAAACACTTGGCCCGATTCGTACCATGTGCCAAACTCTTGTAATCGCTTTTGGAATGTTTCTTGTGATTCAATTTTCATTTATTCGGATTCATCTACACAATGTGCACAATCAACTTTGGCACATATTAATACGTTTTCACCCTTGGTTTTTACCACCATAATGCTGGCATTACATTTAGGGCACGGCTTTGCGACAGGCTCGTTGTTTAAAAGATACTTACACTTTGGATAGTTATCGCAAGCATAAAAGAACTTTCCGAAACGATTCTGTCTTTTTTGTATTAGCCCATTTTTACAACTAGGACATTTTACAGCTGTGTATTGTGCCTGAATTTGCTTTTGTTGATTAGTCGAAATAAAGTGACAACTTGGAAAGTTTGTACAACCTATAAACATCCCATAGCGCCCTTTTTTAACCGCAAGCTGTGCATCACATTCGGGGCAGTGACTATTATCAATGAGCTTTACAGTAGCGACTTCATTTGCATTTAGTGATTTAGAGTAGTCGCAGTTAGGATAAGTTGTACAACCCAAAAAGCTTGATTTTCCTACATGCTTTAACTGCAAGGGCGCAGTGCACTTCGGACAATCACCATAAGCCAGCTGATTAGCTTGGGCACAAGAATGTTCAGGAAATATTGCGTTTTCTTTTTTAGACATGATTACTTTTTAAACATAGCCGTTTTTATACATTCACTACACAAAACCTTAGCATATGATTAATGTAAATATCCTTCTGGGTAATCAAAAATTAGCTCTTCCATTTGTTCGTAAGCCAACTCTTTACCCGGCACGTTAAATAACACCATCAACACGACCCATTTTAGATCTACCAAACAAAACTCGTTTGAGTCGATTTCCATTACTCGGTCGATTACCATTTCGCGGGTGCTTGAACAAAGTACATTAATTTGTTCAAGAAAAATAATAAATCCCCTGCACTCTACGTCAAGCATAGCTTGCTCTTCAATAGTGTATATGCGGGTGTTAGTAACTTCTGTCACCCGTGTTAAATAGGGTGTTTCGTCTGATGTTTGTAAATCACATAACTTTTCAAGCCACGCCAAGGCTTTGAATATTTCATCGTGGTGAAAGCCTGCTCTAATAAGCTCGTCGGTTAATTCATCTTGGTCGACCATTATATCTGCTTCGTGATTAACCAAATTCTCAAATAAATACATGAGGATGTCGAACATTCTTTAAGCCCTCAATTTAACGTAGCCTTGCGCAGTTGAGGCTACTAATCCACGCAACTCATGTTCCAATAACTGTGATAATACATCGTTTAAGGACATGCCGGTGCGTTTAGCGATACTGTCTACCGAAGTAGCAATGTACCCAACACTATCTAACAATGGATCATATGCCAAGCTTTCAAGTGATTTTTTTTCGACTTTTTTGGTCTCACTAGCAATACATGGAATTTCGTCGAGTATATCTTGGATATCTTCGGTTAATTTTGCGCCCTGTTTAATCAACCAATGGCATCCCTGTGCATTGGGATTATTAACATTATTAGGCACGGCAAACACCTCCCTGTTTTGCTCCATTGCGTATTTGGCCGTTACTAAGCTGCCGCTTTTTATTTTCGCCTCAATCACTATGGTGCCCAAACTCATCCCGCTGATAATACGATTACGGCGCGGAAACATACTCGCAACTGGGTTTGTCCCCAACAAAAATTCCGACACTAGCGCACCATTTTGGGCCACTTCCTTATAAAGGAGCTTGTGGCGCTTTGGATAAACCACATCAACCCCGCACCCTAGCACGCCAATTGTCGGCAAGTTATTTGCTAAGCTTGCGTGATGACAGGCTGCATCTACACCTAGAGCGAGCCCACTAACAGTTATGGCCACGCTATGCTTAGCTAAATTTTGAACAAGATCGTTGGTTGTTTGGACTGCACTGAAGGATGCTTTACGACTTCCCACAAACGCAATTTGAGGCTGCGAAAGTAAATCAATATCCCCCCATACGAATAAAAATAACGGCGGTCGAGATATCTGTTTTAAAAGCGCCGGATACCGCTCACATTCAAGACTAACAAAATGATGATTAGACGACTTGGAAAGCCAATTCAAAGTTTGTTCTATTTGTGCAGTAACCGCCTTGTTACTTAAAGACATAGCGGAAATTTGCTCATTCGACCAGCCTATTGAAGTTAGCTGTTCGGGCTTTATTGATAAAAGCTGTGACAAGCTAACGTTTAATTTTAACGCGCTTGTAGATAGGCGTATATAGCCAATATTAGGAATGTTATTTAGTCTAAGCCAATTGCTGATAAGTGCTTTGTGGGCAATCGCAGGTAAGCTTGGCGCATTTGGAGTATTAAATAGATTGAACATGAGATTTTCCTTCCTTGGAATCATCAGTGTTTAGTGAATAAAACAAGTGCTTTTGAGTGAGTTTAAGACTTATTTGGGTTTGACTATGCCTGTTATGGCTTTGCGATTATTTCGCCGCCGGTCAGATGTGTGTCTGCTTTGGTTATCCATGCGTAACTGGCGTTTTCAAAACTTTTGATAACCACTAATTCGCCTACTTTAAATGCAGGTTGGGTAACCCGCTCGGCAAACGAGAACGCATCTAACAAACTTTCGTTATCTGCGTATTTTGGATCATCGTTAGCTATTATATCTGGCCCTTGCTGGTATATACCAAAAACAGTTCCTGGCGATACCTGCTTAGCACCAAGATTAACAATCACAATATCTTTGCTGCTCATTAGGGCGTTACCGTTAACATTTTGCACAAGTTCACCCACTTGAGCTTTTGCGGGCGCCAAGGTTAAATCCTTATCTTGTACGCTGTACCGCGGTTTAAGTTTGTCGCCCTGCTTCGCCTCTATGGTACTCACTGTAAGGTGCACAATTTGTCGTTCATTCGACAACGAAGTACTTACCTCGGCGTCACTCAAATGACTGATTTGTAATCCTAAATTTTTACCGGAACTATCAATCACTTCGCGGACTTTACGTACCACTTGATAAGAAGCATTTGTATCAGGCAGTTTGTGCGCTAATACATAATCTTGGTGAGTAAAACGCGGGGTACCCAAATTATCCCCTAATAAGGTGGGAAGTAGTCTATATTGCTCGGCTTCCATCATGCTATCGTTTTTTATGAACGGCGATAACAGAGACCACGGCAACACTGAAATAGGGTTAGGCTTACTAACTACTCGACTTTCGGGTGATAGCACCACAGTATTTTTGTTACGGTCGTTGCTTGTATCTCGCACCAGCTCAATTACAGGCTTGCCGTTTTCATAACGAAGCTGCAAAGTGTCGCCCGGATAAATTAAGTGTGGATTTTCAATTTGTATGTTGTTGCGCCAAAGTTCTGGCCACAGCCAAGGTTTATCAAGAAATATATTCGAAATATCCCAAAGCGTGTCGCCTTTTGACACAACATATGTTTTCGGGGCATCCGATTTTATATTTAAAACGTCGGCAACCGCCATGACCACATTAGCGCACATTAGTGCCAATGTAAGTGCTGTTGTTCGTAGTAATACCGCGCCTTTTAACATCTTTTATTAACCTTGCAAGAATACAGATTTATATCTGATTTAAGTGTTGTATTATAGGTTATCGGTTTAAAACCTATAAAATTAACCGTAATTACCTTGAATTTGTATTATTTACCGCAAATTCTTAGCTTATACAGCGGTTGATGAATGAAAGCTAAAACCGTGTGATATCATTATGCGTGTATAATAAGTGAATACGACACTTGTTAGATACGAATTGTGAACCAATGTTATAAATATTGATACTGACCCAAAGAGTAATTTTTATGCCTACATTAGAAGTATTAACCTTTCCTGATGAACGCTTGCGAATCGTGGCCAAACCGGTAGCAAAAGTCGACAAGGGCATTCAAGCCTTGGTTAAAGACATGTTTGAAACAATGAAAGAAGAAAAAGGAATTGGCTTAGCTGCCACTCAAGTTAACGTACATAAACGGGTTGTGGTAATAGATGTATCGGAAGATCAAAGCGAATCTTACGTATTTATTAATCCAGAAATTATTGAAAAAACCGGTTCAACGGTCAGCGAAGAGGGATGTTTGTCGGTACCCGATAATTATGCCAAGGTTGACCGAGCCGAATATGTGAAAGTACAGGCACTAAATGAAAATGGTGAAAGTTTCGAACTCGAAGCCCACGGCTTACTCGCAATTTGCATTCAGCACGAGCTTGACCATTTACAGGGCAAGCTTTTTGTTGACTATTTATCTCCCCTTAAACGCGATCGCATCAAGAAAAAGTTAGAAAAAGAAGCGCGCTTAGCGGCAAAAGAATAGTCATCCAACAAAGTAAGGGTTTAATTTGCGCATTATTTTTGCTGGCACTCCAGAATTTGCCGCTTCTCACCTACAGGCGTTACTAGACGCACAACACACGATAATAGCCGTTTATACTCAGCCCGACCGCCCTGCCGGCCGTGGTAATAAAGTTACTGCTAGTGCGGTAAAAACTCTTGCCTTAGCGCACAATTTGCCGGTTTATCAACCAGCATCATTAAAGACCCAGCAAGCACAACAAGACCTTAGCGAGCTACAAGCCGACTTAATGATTGTGGTTGCCTACGGACTTATACTGCCTAAAGCAATATTAGATGCCCCTAAACAAGGTTGTATTAATGTCCATGGTTCTATTTTACCTAAATGGCGCGGAGCTGCTCCTATCCAGCGAGCCATATGGGCAGGGGATGAGGAAACTGGCATAACCATTATGCAAATGGATGAAGGCCTAGATACGGGCGACATACTGTCAATTCATCGTATTCCTATAAAACCTAACGACACCAGCGCTGCATTATACGACAGACTCGCGGCACTGGGCCCAAAAGCCTTGGTACAAAGCCTTGCAACATTTACCCAGCTCACGCCTATAAAACAAAATAATGATAACGCCACCTATGCGTCTAAATTAACGAAGACGGAAGCTTGTGTAAACTGGCAATTATCCGCCCAACAGCTTGCACGAAATATTCGTGCATTTAATCCATGGCCGGTGGCTTGGTTTACTTATCAACAAAAGCCAATAAAGATATGGCACGCACAAGCCGAAAAACTCACCCCTAGTGACCAGCAAAAGTTTGTTGCTGGTACAATATTGTCTTTTGACAAGCATGGCTTAAAGCTAGCCACGATAAATGGGGCATTGGTAATAACAAAACTTCAGCTTGCAGGAAAAAAGCCACAGGATGTTTCGCAGTTGGTAAACGGACAACCTTTGTTATTTACCGCAAATGATATAGTAACAAGACCAACACAATGAAAAACCACCCTTCAAATAAACATAAAACACTCTCTCCTAGTAAAGACTCACTTCTTATTAAACACCCTATAAATAAGCGTGCAGATGCAAGCTGGGTACTTTTTCAAATCCTTGAAAATGGTCGTTCATCAAGTGAGGTTATGCCTAAGGTTTGGAGTCGTCACGAAAAACCACAGGACCGCGCGTGGCTGCAAGAAATGGTATATGGCTGTTTACGTAATTTGCCCGAGCTACAGGTATGGCTCAGGCAGTTGTTAAACAGCCCACTTAAAAAGCAACAAAAAATCATTGAGCATTTACTTATGCTCGGTTTGTATCAGTTAGCCTATTCGCGCACAGCGCAGCACGCAGCCGTTTCAGAAACCGTTGATGCCTGCAAAAAAATGAATGAAATAGGCCTAAGCGGCCTAGTAAATGCGGTCCTAAGAAGATTTCAGCGTGAAAACATCCAGTCACAAATTCATGAACAAGCGCATATTTCTCTTGGCTTGCCTAAGTGGCTTTATAAAGCGCTGGTGACCCATTATGGCGATACCCATGATATAACTCAACTTGCTAAACAAATGCATACTCGGGCGCCGTTATGGCTTAGAGTAAATACACAAAAAACCACAATAGCGGAGTTTAAAGCGCAACTACAAGACGCTCAATATAGCTTTGATATTTTTGGCAACAATGCTGTGAAACTCAACAACGCTGGCGAAATAATGCGTTTACCTGGGTTTGAAGATGGACATTTTGCAGTGCAAGATTTTGCTGCACAGCAAGCAGCAATTATATTGGATGCCCAAAAAGGCGATGTAGTACTAGATTGCTGCGCCGCACCGGGCGGTAAATCAGCGGGTATATTGGAGTATCAGCCACAGTTAGCGCATTTATATGTGCTTGATGCAGACCCAAAACGTATGTATAGAGTACATGAAAATTTTGCACGCCTTGGCCATGACAAAAAATTTAACGAGCAAACCACTTTTGTGGTGCAAGACGCCAGCGAACTTACAAACAATGATGACCTGCCGCAGTTTAATAGAATTTTATTAGACGCGCCTTGTTCAGCAACCGGCGTTATTCGCAGACACCCTGATATAATGTGGCTTCGAAAGTCGGCCGATATTGACGTGTTGGTTAACTTACAAAAACAGATTCTTGAAAGTGCTTGGCAAAAACTAAAATCAGGCGGCACGTTAGTGTATGCGACATGCTCAATACTGCCTCAAGAAAACCAGCAACAAATTGAAGACTTTATTGCAACACACAATGACGCTACACTAAATCCAATAAAAACGCACCAAAATGAAATGGTAAACACTTGGCAAATATTACCCGGACAAGACGATATGGACGGCTTCTTTTATGCCAAGCTAACCAAATGTTGAGCATACTTTTGTTCATGCTCGTTGCTTTAAGTAATACTAGTTCGCGAGACCATAAGTTAAAATGAAGATAATAATAATTGGCGCAGGCCAAGTAGGCGGGACCTTAGCGGAAAATTTGGCCGGTGAAAAAAATGAAATTACGATCATCGATTCTGACCAAAATATTTTATCTAACTTACAAGACCGATTAGACATACAAATTGTTTGTGGTATTGGCTCTCATCCCGATGTTCTTAAAAAGGCCGGTGCTGAAGACGCCGACATGCTTATTGCGGTCACCAGCAGTGATGAAAGCAACATGATGGCCTGCCAAGTTGCGCACAGTTTGTTTAAAACTCCCACTAAAATTGCTCGTGTGCGCTCTGAACAGTACATAATTTACCAAGATCAGCTTTATCAAAATAAAGATATCCCTGTTGATCACTTAATCGCCCCTGAACAACTTGTTACCACCGCTATTAAACGCCTAATAGACTATCCCGGCGCTTTACAGGTAGTCGAATTCGCTGATGGGCGCGCAAGCCTTGTGGCCGTTAAAGCATATTATGGGGGTTTACTGGTAGGGCACGCGTTGTCGGCGTTAAAAGAACACATGCCAAATGTAGATACTCGTGTTGCGGCTATTTATAGACGAGGCCGCCCAATCCGGCCATTAGGCTCTACGGTTATCGAAGCCGACGATGAAGTGTTTTTCATAGCCGACACCAAGCACATTCGCGCGGTAATGAGCGAACTACAAAAGCTAGAGTCTAGCTACAAACGCATTATGATTGCTGGGGGCGGACTAATAGGTGCAGGCTTGGCTAAACGGTTGGGAGACAAACATAACGTTAAGTTAATTGAATTCAATAGCGAACGTGCAAATTACCTGTCAAGTATCCTTGATAACGTAACGGTTTTTCATGGCGATGCATCAGATGCGACTTTACTTAGCGAAGAGGGCGTTGAACGTGTTGACGCTTTCATAGCGGTCACAAATGACGACGAAGCCAACATTATGTCAGCCATGCTGGCTAAACGAATGGGCGCTGCCAAAGCAATGGTATTAATCCAACGAAGCGCCTACGTTGATTTGGTCCAAGGAGGCGATATAGATATCGCGTTTTCTCCTCAACAGGCGACTATTTCTGCACTGCTTACGCACATCCGCCGCGGCGACATTGTTAATGTACACTCCCTAAGACGCGGCGCAGCCGAAGCGATTGAAGCGATTGCGCACGGCGATGAGCAAACGTCGAAAGTAGTCGGCAAACAAATTAAAGATATAAAACTCCCGCCAGGCACTACCATAGGTGCAGTTGTACGTGCCGATGAAGTCATTATCGCCCACAGCGATACAGTAATATTAGCCAACGACCATGTAATACTATTTCTGGTAGATAAGAAGTTTATTGGGGATGTTGAAAAACTATTCCAACCAAGTGCTATGTTCTTTTAACAAATAGACGTCCAAAAAAATTATTTGATAGCCCAAAAGAGTTAGCAAAGTAAGCACTAACTTCGCCAGAAAGTGGGTGA
>JBLHMY010000029.1:0-17690 GCA_047621065.1 Glaciecola sp.
GGCTGGGTTGAGGCCTCGTCAAACTGTGCTCTGGTAATATACTTTTCATCCAGCATACGCAACAACACAATGCGGCGACGTTCTTTTGATAGCTCAGGACCGCTAATAGGGTTTAATACCGACGGGCGCTGCGGTAAACCAGCAATTGTCGCAATTTGCGCTAAATTGAGTTCTTTAAGGGATTTACCATAATAAACTTGGGCTGCAGCACCTACACCAAATGCTCTATGCCCAAGCTCAACTTTATTTAAATAAAGCTCAAGTATTTCATCTTTAGTAAGCTCTTGTTCCATTTTAAGCGCAATGAATACTTCTTTAACTTTTCTAGAATATTCTTTTTTGCGTGTAAGCCCAAAAAAGCCTCTGGCTAACTGCATGGTTAGGGTACTTGCACCCTGTCCTTTTTCTCCGGTGGTCACCAAATTAAGAACCGCGCGCATTACACCAATTGGATCTACCCCAATGTGATCATAAAAACGGCTATCTTCAGTTGCAATAATAGCCTGTACCAGGGTCTCGGGGACTTCATCTAAAGAAACAGGTATTCTTCTTTTCACGCCGTATTGAGAAATTAACAGCCCATCTTTGGTATAAATTCGCATAGGTGTTTGTAATTCAACATCGCGCAAAAGTTCAACGCTTGGAAGCTCGTCTTTAAAGTATACATATAGGCCTGCAACAGTCCCTATGCCTAGTAGCAAAGACGATATACAAATGATAAAAAAGATTTTTAAATACTTCACAAGTAATACTTATCTCAAATAATTGTTGAAAAACACTAAAAAATTATACGTATGTGTCGTTAACAGATACATTCCATAGGTTAAATCTCAGTATTATAAAACTATATGATACTGTAATCCACATTAGGCTACCACGATATGAAGTCGCTTTTTTCAAAAAAAGCTAAAACAATTATTGGTTTAGATATAGGAACCAAATATATAAAGGCGGTTAGTCTAGATATATCCTTATATTCAACCAAAGTTTTGTCATATGCTTGTGAACCCATTACAGGCAGTGCCTTTGCTGAACGCGAAATAAAAGATTTTGACGCCATTAGTAGAACGCTCAAAAAAGTTAAAATGACACTTCAAGATCGCAGTAAGTATTGCGCGCTTGCAGTAGCAGGATCATCTGTTATTAGTAAGTTGGTGTTTATGGAACCCAACCAAACCGACTTTGAACTAGAAAGCCAAATTGAATTAGAAGCAGACAGCTTAATTCCTTATCCGCTTTCTGAAGTCTATTTAGACTTTGAAGAACTTCGCATGAGCGAATCTCACGATGGCAAAGTTGAAGTATTATTGAGTGCGGCGCATAAAGATTTGGTTGATTCGCGCATGACCTTATTACGAGAAAATTTATTTGAACCCAAAATTATCGACATAGAGTCAAACGCGCTAGGCGAAGCGTTTATTCAATACATGCACGATATTATTGAAGAAGACGAAGTAATATGTTGCGTAAATGTGGGAGCGTCGTTGCTACAGTTGACGGTTGTTCAAAACAGGCAGGTTATTTACGCCAAGGAGCACGCTTTTGGTTTGAACAAATTAAACCATGACCTATCGCTCATCTATGGTGTAGATGTACAAGAAGTTGAACAGCAAATTTATAACAACACTGCGCCAGAAAACTGGTTCACTGAAACCATGCCTAGCTTCTATGCAAGCTTGCAGCAACAAATACAACGTGCCATCCAAATGTATACCTCTACTACTCATAAACCGTCCCCTAGTAAAATTTATTTGACGGGCGGCGTCACCAACTTACCTAATGCTTGTGAAGAACTAGACAAAGAGCTGTCGGTGCCGGTTTCATTATTCAACCCGTTTTCAGGTATGGAAATAGGTGATAAAATAGACGCGGAGAAACTTCTTAGTATTGCTCCTCAACTCACTATAGCTGTTGGCCTTGCCACAAGGAAACTTGAATCATGGCAAAGATAAATTTACTACCTTGGCGAGAGTCTCTGCGCCAAACCCAAAAGAAACATTATATTGGGTCACTCGTGGTTGTTTCAGTAACGGTGTTCATTCTGTTTTGGATCGCGGGCCAGATTATTGATCAACAAGTGCGTAATCAAAACTCTAGAAACAATTATTTAACGCAGCAAATTGAAGTGCTCGACAGACAAATAAGTCAAATTAAAGACATCAACACAGCAAAAGACGCTCTTGGTCTTCGTATGGCGCTCATAGAGCAACTGCAGGTGAGTAAAAACCTCACCCCCATTTTATTTGATGAGCTAGCCAAAATAGTACCGCCGGGCGTTTCATTTGAGACGATGTCAAGAAGCGACAATCAAATAAAAATAACCGGCATGAGTGATTCAAATAACCGGCTGTCAAGTTTTATGCGAGCACTAGATTTGTCTGAGATATTCGTTAACGCTGAGCTGTCGTCTATTGTTGCAGACAAGTCAGGCCTCAATGCGATTAGCGATTTTGAACTTACATTTTCTATATCACCCAAATACGGTCCTGTTGATATTGAACAATCAACATTACAAGAGGAGTAAGGTTTATGAAATTTGATTTCAATAAGTTAAAAGAAATAAACGACCTCGACTTTGAGCAGGTGGCTATATGGCCAAAAGAAATCAAACTAGTCGTTGGTTTTGTATGCGCGGTTATTGTCAGCGCAATTTGCTACTACGCCATTATTTCAAGCAAGTTACCTATACTAGACGAAGCTAAAAGTGCCGAAAGCAATCTTCGTTCAACATTTGAAGCAAAATACAGAGTAGCCGTCAATCTAGATGCATACGTAAAACAATTAGCCCGTATACAAGAAGATTTTTCTTCTATGTTGAAGTCTTTACCTACCAGTAATGAAACCCCTGGGTTACTCGACGATGTTACTTTTGTAGGAACCGATGCAGGCTTGTCTTTTAAACTGCTAAATTGGCAGCAAGAAATCCCTAAAGAGTTTTACACTGAGCTGCCTATTCAAATAGAAGTCTTAGGAAGCTACCACGAGTTTGGTCAATTTGCGTCAAACGTTGCAAACTTGCCTAGAATTGTGACCTTACATGATTTTGAAATATCTAAGCGACAAGACCAGCTAATACTTTCTATGCAAGCCAAGACCTATCGTGCAGAAACAACGGGGCAGGAATAAGATGAAAAAATTATTGCTTAGCCTTAGCGTTACCGTCCTGCTCACTGGGTGTGGAACCAGTATTGACGATTTAATTGTGTATACCGAAAAAATTCGCGTAAATACTCAAGTGAATATTGAACCATATCCGGAGTTTAGGCCTTTACCAAGCGTCAGTTATTCCGCTAAAAACATGAGAAGTCCATTCTTACGTTCAAGAGCCGAACAAATTGCCGATACAGCTATACAAAGGCCAAATTGTCAGCAACCTAATCCAAACAGAAGTAAGCAAACACTCGAAAATTTTGGCCTAGATGGTTTGGAAATGGCGGGGGTATTCACCAACAATGGACGTAAATATGCCTTAGTTAAAGCAAATGATGGAAGCTTGCATAAAGTGACACAAGGTAGCTACATTGGCTTATTTAATGGCCGTGTATCGACAATACGTAATAGCGAAATTTTAATCGAAGAAATGCTGCCAGATGGCGCTGGATGCTGGAAAAGCAAACAAGCTACGCTGACAAAATCGTCAATGGTAGGGGAAAACAATAATGTCTAAGAAGTATATCTTTAATCGGAAATTGAACCGTAATAAGGCAATTTGGTGGTTAGCCTTTACCTTTGTTGTGTGTTTATTTACGTTTGGTGTTGTGGCACAAGAAGTGCAACAAGATCAAATCGAAAATGTATCAGCAACATCAACGCAATACGAATCGAATATACAGTCAAGTTCTATAAATAGCACCGTAGACTTGGTTGACCCACAGGCAAATACAAGGGCTCGGGGATTAAGTCTGGTAGAAAATATCGATTTCATACGCATAGGCGACGCCGCAAATATAATTGTAGACTTTAACGGTGATGCACCCGACGTTTCATTCATTGAAGCACAAGGTAAAGTCGATATTACATTTGAAAACACTCACCTAAACGACGACCAATTTGTACAAATAGACGTTACTCAATTTGGCACCGCGGTTACCTCCATTGAGACATTTCAAGAAGAGACCCATTCTCGTCTTGAAATAAAGTATACCGGCAACGTTAAAGTTAACAAAGAAATGGGGGCCAACCAGGTTCAATTCTCGTTAGCGCCTTTATCCCCAAAAGAAGTGGCAAAAGCCCAAGGTATTGTGTATTCAGGTAAGCCCATCAGTTTAGATTTTCAAGACGTACCGGTGCGTCAGTTATTACAGATCATTGCACAAGTTAATGGCTTTAACCTAGTTACAACCGACACGGTAAGTGGAAATGTTACTATTAGTTTGTCGGGTGTTCCATGGGACCAAGCCTTGGACATGATTTTGAAAATTCGCGGTTTAGACCAACGCTTAGAAGGCAACATTTTATTAATTGCGCCTAGCGCCGAATTAGCCGCTCGCGAAACCCAAGCATTGCAATCAAAACAGCAGGTACAAAATTTAGCGGAACTAACCTCGGCCAATATATCTATCAACTATGCCCGTGCTGGCGAATTGGCCACTATACTAAAGTCGCCTGAAGGTGGTATTTTATCTGCTAGAGGAACGGTAAGTGTAGACATTAGAACCAATACCTTGTTAATTCGCGATACGCAAGCATCGATAGACGAAGCGCGTAAAACGATTGAAGTACTCGATATTCCTGTTAAACAAGTACTTATTGAATCACGCATGGTCACAGTAAGAGACAATGCTAGTGAACAAATAGGCGTGCGTTGGGGCTTTACCGGTAACACAAGCGATGGGGCAACGTCTGGTTCGTTAGTTGGCGCAGATGTAGCAAATAGTGGCACCGTTCCGGGCGCAATAACCGACCGTTTAAATGTTAATTTGCCAGTGGCAAATGCCGCGGGTCGCATTGGCTTTCAAATAGCTAGCTTACTAGACGGCAATATTCTCGATTTAGAGCTAAGTGCACTTGAGTCTGAGAATAAAGGGGAAATTATTGCTAGCCCACGTATTACGGTGGCTAATCAACAAGAAGCATATATTGAACAAGGCACTGAAATACCTTTTGTACAATCTACATCAAGCGGGGCAACTTCAGTAGAGTTCAAAAAAGCAGTGCTAAGCTTACGTGTTACACCACATATTACTCCCGACAACCGTATTATATTAAACCTAGTGGTAACGCAAGATACACGCGGAGATACAGTATCAACGTCTACAGGGCCTGCGGTTGCAATTGATACGCAAGAAATTAGTACACAAGTATTGGTAGAAAATGGTGAAACAATTGTACTGGGCGGTATTTTTCAGCAAATAAGTACCAACGATGTTTCAAAGGTACCTCTTTTGGGTGACCTACCCTTCATAGGCCGACTGTTCAGAACAACAGCTAAACGAGAAGAGAAACGAGAACTATTAATTTTCGTTACACCCAAGATTATTACCACTGATACGTAGCGCCTTTAAATCAGATTGCTCTTTATTAAGCATGATTACTATAAAAATGACGCTCTTAGCGTCATTTTTTGTATATAAACCTATGTATTTGCAGACAGGGCTTGCAAATACACCGCTATAATTGAGATAATCACCCGCTCGAAGTTAACGCGAGGATTAAACGCGCTCATAACAGACACTGCCTGTTATGGTAATTGTTGGCAACCGACTCTAATACAAGCCAACACCACTTTTTAAAAGATGTGACTTAAACAGATATGGCAGAGAAACGTAACGTATTCCTAGTGGGCCCAATGGGCGCTGGGAAAAGCACCATTGGCCGACATCTAGCCGATGAACTTCATTTAGATTTTTTCGATTCAGATCAAGAAATAGAACGCAGAACAGGCGCTGATATCGCGTGGATTTTCGATTTAGAAGGTGAAGACGGTTTTCGTAAACGCGAAGAAACTATTATTCACGATCTTACCGACAAACAAGGCATAGTGTTGGCAACTGGCGGCGGTTCAATTGTATCGAAAGCTGTGCGAAATCGCTTATCGGCACGCGGAATTGTGGTCTATCTGCAAACTACAATCGACAAACAAGTGGCCCGCACACAGCGCGACAAGCGTCGTCCACTGCTACAAAATGACGATCCAGAATCTGTATTAATAGCCTTAGGCGAAGAACGTAACCCACTGTATGAAGAAGTTGCTGACTACGTTATTGAAACAGACGAGCAAAGCGCGCGTGCCGTTGCCAATCAGATTATTAGCAAAATAGGCTTATAAATACCTAAAGGATTATGACCATGCCAAGCATACAAGTTGACCTTGGTGAGCGTAGTTACCCCATTGTAATTGAAGCCGGCAGTTTACAAAACGTCGGCTTTTTGTTGTCGGCTATTAAAGGCAAACAAATCGTTGTGATTACCAATGACATTGTTGCGCCACTGTATCTCGAAACCTTACTAAACGTTATTAGCCAAGGAAACAAAGACGTAAGCCATATTATTTTACCTGACGGCGAAGCCAACAAAACCTTGGCTAGTTTTGAGCACGTAATAACTCAATTATTGCAAATGCGGATATCGAGAGACGCCTGTATTATTGCTTTAGGCGGCGGCGTTATAGGTGATTTAAGCGGATTTGTAGCGGCATGTTACCAACGCGGTATAGATTTCATACAAATACCTACTACTTTACTGTCGCAAGTAGATTCTTCGGTTGGTGGTAAAACCGCCGTAAATCATCCCTTGGGTAAAAACATGATTGGCGCTTTTTATCAGCCAAAAGCCGTTGTTATTGACCCGACTACTTTACAAACATTACCACAAAAAGAATTTGCGGCAGGAATGGCTGAAGTTATTAAGTATGGCATTATTTATGACAGCGACTTTTTCAGTTGGCTAAACACTCATAAAGCACATATTCAGCAGCAAGACTCGCAAACATTGAGCACAATGATTGCCCGCTGCTGCCAAGTAAAAGCCGACATTGTGAACCAAGATGAAAAAGAGCATGGTATTCGTGCCTTATTAAATTTAGGGCATACCTTCGGTCATGCCATTGAAGCACAAATGGGCTATGGCAAATGGCTACATGGCGAGGCAGTATCAGCTGGCACAGTCCTTGCATGCCAGCTATCTGTGATGCGCAATCAAATGTTAACGTCAGAATTACGACAGGTGACTCAACTTTTAGCCTATTTTGACTTACCTACCACAGGGCCTACAGAAATGACCGCCCAACATTATATTACGCATATGCAACGAGACAAAAAAGTTCTAAGTGGCACAATGCGATTTATTTTGCCCATTGGGATAGGCAACGCGCAGGTGGTAAGCGACGTCACACAACAGGAGCTTAAGCAACTTCTTAATTAGATTTAACCGTATTTTTAATGAGTGTAAATGGTAAACGTGTCACAACTTCACAAACGACTTTCCCATCTTGTGAATTACTCTTCGCAGCTAATTTTCGTTAGCGGAGACTCTATTGCTGATCAACAAAAAACCTTAAGCGAATTTTTGTCTAGCCAGCAAGAAAACACCGAAGTATCATTTTTCTCTGCCTCAAAAAGCAAAGCAGCAAGCGAATACCGCGGCGCCATTTGTCGTCAACTATGCGGGCATGAAATAGGTAGTTTTGTTAGACCATTGCAACAGTTATTGAGCGACCCTATCGAAGGTTTATCAAAGCAGGCCGGCTCATTTTTAGTATGTATTACTCAAGCACAAGAACTCGATCAATCATTTTTACAAGAATTATGGGACTGGGTTATGCATGCTCAGCAAGCCAATCCAGACATACATTTGAATATCATCTTATTTGGCGAATCTTCATGGGCTAAAAAGTCCCAAGAATGGTTACCTATGCAAAATAGTCACAGGCCGGTTTTACTGTCCAGCGAATTAGTCAACCCGGTGGGCTTTGACGTAAATGCCTTAGAAGCATTAATGGCCGACAAGTCATCTTGGTTTAGTGCGTCAAATCAACCCTTGGTGACTAACAAATGGTTTATAAGCAGCGTATTATCGGTGTTTTTAGTGGTATTTGTGGGTTTGATGGCGTGGCAATATCCTGCCCAAGTCTCAATAGCATTCTCAAGCTTAATATTGGGCGATGATGCAGCCTCAAGTCCAAGCGGAGCGTCTATTAATCAAACTGCGAACAACGCTACAAGTGTTATTGAAAACACCGTACTGCACATACAACAAGAGAAGCGAGATGCCATCGTAGATGATACGTTTTCGGTTACTAATACATCACAAGCTATATATCAACCACAATTAGAACTTGTTGAGTCAGTAGCTGAAAACAACAAAGACGCTGCAAATACTTTAGTAACAATAAATAACCAAGCAGCAACTGAATTGAAAAGCATTACCGATACATTGCTTGTTACTAATTGGGCTGACGCTGTAGCCGCCTCTACAAAAAGAGCAAATACCTTTTCCGACTCGCCCACCCCGATAGTTGAGAATAAGTCGATAAATACTGCGCCCAAAATTTCTGATAATACAGATGGCGATTTTCAAGTACCCGATATAGTTAGTATTGAACAACTCGATGCAAAACTCAGTAATACCCAAGGCACTAGGCTTACCCTAACGGTAGACACTCCACTTGAAATATCGCCTCAAGCCCTGCAAACAACAAGTACACTTGCGCAAATGCAACAAATACCCGTAGTTTCCAACTCCGCTGTTGACTATCGGTTTGATGAAACTGCACTATTGTTATTGCCAACAGACTCTGTGGTATTGCAATTGTCAGGTATTCAAAATCCGATGGTACTCGAGAACTTTCTTAACAATAACAATTTGAAGGCCTCAACCTGGGTATACGAAACCCAGCGTTATGGCGCACCATGGTATGTAGTGTTGTATAAGCAATCATTTGAATCTATCGATGCAGCACTCTACCAATTGTCTAGCCTGCCGGCAGATGTGAAGGAAGCGCAACCGTTTGCAAAAAGTATTAATCAAATACAACAAGAAATTAACCGCCGCTAGTACTCATAAAACAATCATATCCAAAGAACTATTCATTACCAGAAACTGCTAATTTGTAAGCAACATCAATGGTAGATGTCTTTAGTATGCAAAAACCTATAAAATACATAAATAATCATTTACAAAAATTGAGTCACATTTGACAACTAAAGCTAACAAGAACAAATTGGCTTATATAGGAGCCAAACCTGGATTAGCGTCATCTGGCAAGCGAGATTCAGACTCATGGTTTACCCCCCCTGAGTATATAGATTCTGTTAGGACAGTATTAGGAAATATTGACCTTGATCCTTTTTCTTCACAAAGAGCCAACGAAATCGTTGCTGCAACGAAAATTTTCACTATAGACAATAGCGCATTTGAAAATGATTGGAACATCGTTGACAACGCTAAGGTATTTATGAATCCACCGTATTCAGCAGGTTTATGCGGTCGTTCAGTCAACCGGTTCGTAGATCAATATGAAGCTAAACATTTTATGGAAGGTATTGTGCTTGCAAATAATGCTACAGACACTAGGTGGTTTAGTGCACTTGTAAATCACTGCACTGCAATTTGTTTTACTAACCATCGCATAAGCTTTTGGAATGCTGATAGAAAAAATGTTTCTGGTAATACTCGCGGGCAAGCTTTCTTTTATTTTGGAAAAAGAAAATCAAAGTTTAAAAAGATTTTTGAGAAGCATGGATTTGTTGTAATACCGGCTAAGTGATACTTCTTAGTGCAATACTAACGAGTGCAATATCCGGCATTTTATTTAACCTTCAAAGACACCTATTGCATAGATTAGGTTCATCGTTTATTCTTCTGGCGGCATCGACGGCTTTGATTTTATTTAAGGTAGGCGGCGTTAGCGGGTGTAAAATCGCCCTATAAAACTATAGTTATCACAATGGATGAAATGGGTGGACATACGATTTTTAGTCACTTTTATAGAAGTTTCGCACACCCGACATTTTGGCAAAGCCGCCGAGAACTTGTATTTAACGTCAGCCGCTGTAAGTGCCCGCATTAAGCAAGTTGAAGAATATTTTAGCGTTAGCTTATTTACTCGCCACCGCAACAATATTCAATTAACATCTGCTGGAAAGAAATTGCTGCCATACGCTATTCAAATGGCTGAAACAATTAAACAAGCGCGCAATGTATTGTCACAAGAAGACGTTGTTCACCTAGCGTGCGCCGCCACACCAAATGCCGCAAAACTTGTCTTTTTACCGGCATTAACAGAAGTAAAGTCAAAGTTTAGTCAGTTGTCCTTGCGAGCTGACATCTTAAATATGGAGCTTATTTCTCGACAACTACACGAACAAATTATTGATTTAGCGTTTACTACCGAACCTGTAAAATCTAATTATGTTGATAACATTCTTTTATTTAGGCAGCCCATGTATTTATACTGCGCTGTGCACAGCACCACATTTGATCCCAACTCATATATACACATCGATTGGGGGAGTGATATTTCAGAGAGTTTTTTTAACGCTTACCCAAGTGCCAAAAACAGTGCTTGGAAAACTAACGCACTGGACATTGCTATTGCCTATTTGACACAAAATAATGGTTCGATGTTGCTACCTGAAGCTCAAGGGAAACAGTTGATGAAAGATAAAGGCTTAAGCCAAATACTGACGCAGTCATACGAAACACTGCCTTGCTATTTGGCTGTATTGAAAACCAATCCTCACCCGCTGGTAACATCACTGGTGACTCACTTCCAGCTGTTTTTTAATATAGTTGAGGCGCCAAAAAGTGACGCCTCTTAGAAGTCTATAATGCCAGTCAAAAAAATAAAGACCTTACTCAGCTTCAGGTAGTTTTGTGATAGCTTGGTAACCTTCCAAGGCTAACTCATTGTTTATACAAACCAACAAAAATTCAGTTAATACTAAATCGCCTGTGCCTTCGTCGTCAGCAACTTCTTGACAATAATCTTTGAAATTAAGCAAGAGTTCAAGATCCGCTTCCGGTAAATTTTCGTTAGCAAATGCTATTGCGCCTGATACTGATAGTAAACCGCAAAAAAGTACTGCAAATATTTTGTTCATTGACCGCTCGTTGTGAAGTATAGAAATGCAAACATATCGTTAAGGCGTAACATTGAACAGCAAAATAAAATTGCTTTGACGAACAAAATAATTGTTTACACTATTTTTGTAGTATCACGTGGGTAACAAGTAGCATAAATACGCTACTGTCAACTTGGTGATAAGTTAAACATTCTCGTTCAAAAACGCAGAAACAGAGCAGCCGCCATGAAGTTCTTTAAAAAGGTATTGAAGGGGCAACAGGCAACGCTATTAGAGATAGTTATCGATAAACGTTGCTCGCAATATTAGTGGTAAAGGACGTATTAGAAAACCCTTCCCGAAGTTAATTGCACTATTCAAAGGAAAACTATAAATCTTAAAGATCACCCTCACTAAATTATCTCTATTGCCGATATTGTTGTAGACGCAAGAAAGCTTTGTTTGCTGACAAGGTTACCTCTATGCGCAACACAGCTTAAAGCTATGACCGTTTTAGTCATGCTTAACTAAGCCACATAATCAATAGGATTAGTTGATTTTTATGCCCGTAATCTATTTTACAAATTTATATTTTCTGCCCGCTTGTTCGTTGCGGGCGGTATCAATATGATTAATATAAATGGCTTGTTAGCAAAATTGCTTATGTTGGTTCTGGTCGTGGCGGTTGTTTCTTTAGGTGCTTCTTATACATTTATTAGCATGCAACAAAAAGAATCTTTTGTAGAAAATATTAACGAGATTAAAGTTACCCACCAGCGCTCTGCACAACTACTTTTTGAACAACATCTTCGTGATCAAATTCTGTCGGCAGAAGAAATAGTGATACTAAGTGATTTGCGCAATAAGAATGAAGAGAATTTGCGACTATTCTTTGATAGCGTTTGGCCCAGTATACAACTCACTTACTCTCTTTCTTCCATGTCCTTTACAAACGGTACCCAACGCATCAACTTTGGTCGCTTTCCTGCCAACGAAGTAATGCCAATGCAAGCGGCAGTTTTTAAATCATTACAGCCACAAAGCGCAATCTTATGCCATGAATTATGCGAACTCACAGCAACCATTCCCGTCAATATAGACGACGAAATTTGGATATTGTCATTATTAACAGATATTGGCCCGTCAGTTACTTTCCTACATTCGGTGTTGGGCAGTGACATTGGTATTATTTCACCTTCTCAGGCAGCCACAGCCAACAATAATTCACTAGCACGATATGCCCTTGAGGTAATGACCGGTACACAACACAACGAAGTATTTGATATTTATCTTGACGACTCTCAGCTTGAGCAGCTTGAAAAAAGCGGAATACAGCTTCGTAACAACAGTAAAAATTATTTTGTATGGTTTGAAACGGTTGCCGGTGTTGGACAAAACGTAAAACTATTGTTTATACGTGATATTTCACTTCTACTCGAACAGCAACACAATCAAAAACAACAACTGCTGGTTATTTTTGTGGCCTTAACTTTTGGCATATTGTTCTTTCTTATTTTATTTTCAATTATCCCTATCTCACGACTCAAGCAATTAAAAAGCGCAATAAAATTGATTGGTGCGAAAGAATACAAGATTGCTAGATGCAGTTTAGGGAAAACCTCTAAGCCTAATTTCAACGACGAGCTAGACGAACTAGAAGGCGAATTTAGAAACGCAATAGACCTTTTAGAAAGTTACGACCAGCAGCTCCACAACTCTCGGAAGCGTCTTGTGCGACAGGCCACAATCGATCCTATAACCGGTCTATTTACGCGAAATGTCCTTATTGAAGACCTCGATAAAATGGTAGTGAACAGTAATATTAAAGAGGTGTCGATATTTTTCTTAGACCTGGATGGGTTTAAGCCGATAAATGACAATCTTGGACATGAAGCTGGCGACATAATGCTGAAAAAAATTGGTTATCGTTTAAAAGGTATGGTCAACAAAAGCATCAAGGTATACAGAATAGGCGGCGACGAATTTGTTATTTGTTACAGTAATTATGGCAGCATGCAAGAGCTCAGCAAAATGGCCGATACGGTTGTAGAACTTTTCTCAGCGCCCTTTCATATTTACGATACCTGTTTAAGCATTACTGCTAGCATAGGCATTTGCATGCAAGAAACCGACAACATAGACTCTGACCAATTGCTAAGATATGCAGATATTGCGATGTACCAAGCAAAAGAACGCGGTAAGAACCGATATGAGTTTTTTGATAAGTCAATGCGCGAAGCTGCTCAACGACGCTTTATAATCAAAAACGATTTTGTTACCTCATTAGCCGACAATCAATTATTTGTTTACTACCAGCCTATTGTTAGCAGTAGCTCAAGGGATGTGATTAAGTTAGAAGCCTTATGCCGTTGGCAGCATCCTGACTTAGGGTTTATTCCTCCTCCCGTATTCATAGACGTACTTGAAGAAGGCGAGAATATGCATACATTGTTCGATTGGATTGTAAAAAACGTTATTCAAGAAATACTCTACTTGGATTCAATAGGCCGCAGCGATATTGTTATTTCAGTAAACTTAAGTACTTCGCAGCTTGTTAATGATAATGCGCTTGATGTAATAAAAGAAATGATTGTGGAATATAATGTTGAGGCTTCACGCATTGAATTAGAAATAACTGAAACGTCATTAATTACTAATTTCGTACAGGCAAAAAAATGGATAGAGAGAGCGTCTGAGACAGGCTTCAAAATTGCTATAGATGATTTTGGCGCAGGTTACTCATCGTTATCATATTTAACCGCATTCCCCTACAATACTGTGAAACTCGACCGATCTTTATTAAACAACATTGACGAAGATAAACGTCAACAAAGAATAGTTGGTTCTCTCACGCAAATGTTACATGGCTTGTCGGTGCCTATCGTGGCTGAAGGGGCCGAAACTGAGGCCCAATTTGAACAATTAAAAGCCTTAGGCTGCGACTATATTCAAGGCTTCTTAATTTCTAAGCCTATCCCTCACGAAGAGCTAGTGGTATTTTTGGCCGAGTATGAAAACAAAATGGCACAAGCGAACGTGGTGTAATAAGAAAGAAGGAAAAAAGAAACTGCAGTGCTAGCTGCTTGGCAACAGCAAACTCACACCAAACCAAATCGACAGCACTAACAAAATGACCATTATAACGCCTACCACGATGAACGGAACAAAAGAAGATCCGCTGGCATCTTTTGCATACTGGCTTTGTGACTGCACGCCAATAAAACTCGCCATGACGCTTTTCACAACCCCTAACCAACGTTTAACCACACTCATTTACGATACAAAAGTTCTAATAAATCTAAATAGTGAAAGTCTACCGAGTCGGATCGTTTAAATAACCACGTAAGCCACCCTATTTGTTGGTTATTGCGATTACAAATAACCAATGGATGGTCAATAGAAGCTGCTTGAGCATTGGAATGTGATGTATCTACCACTACAGTGCTGTTTATAGTGTGACTACTTGAACAAGGTGCGTTAGCTTGCGCAAACACCGAGCTGATAACAAACATCATTAACCCACTAAAGAATGTAGCGGTGACCAGCATAGTCATTGGAAACCGTTTTTGTTTCATGCTAGTTGAGCTTGCCCGTTGTTTTTCGCCTGGCGTTGTAGGCATATTAGTCATACAAAATTGTCCTTGTTTTTCACCACTCCTTGGCACGAACAGTAATTATACAGCAAAACCGATTAAGATCAAAAAAAGGCCAATGAAATTTCCTTCATTGGCCTGCATATTTTCAATATTGTACGAATAGTTATCGTTTAAAAGCTTGTAGACCAACTCGCAACAAATTTGATATCTTCATCAGCAAAGTCGCTTTCTTGTGCTTTAACAATAGAAAACGAAAAGTCTCCTTTTGAAATATCAGCTTGCACATGCGAATAATTATAATCGTTAGCACCGCCGTCTGAATCAAAAGTGTATAGGCCTGCTGATAAAGATAACTCAAACTCATTACCTAAGGCTATTCCACCGTAGCTAACGCTATAATAGATGTCACCAGTTTCAAATCCAGCGCCATCGTCTAATTGACTATTTACGGTATAAGCAACACCAAACCCAAAGTTACCAAAACCACCGTTAAAATAAATTTCGCCAAAATCGCTGTCATCAAGTTCTGTGTATGCGTAATAAATATAACCTACGTCATAAGTAAAGCCTTCAGTTTCACCACCAAAACCCAAATAGAAGTCGGTCTCGGCACCATAAAAACCAGAATCGTTATCGCCCAATGAGCCAACCCATGTGCCTGCGTAAAAACCGCTCTCGTTAGCGTAGTCTATGCCGCCAGATACAGATGCTGCATCTGCACTTTGGCTAACCCCACGCCATATATAGTTGCTTGTTGCGCCAATGTTAGCACTTACTTCGGCTAATGCTGATTGACTCACAAATAAGGTTGATGATAATGCCGCTGCTACCAACGATAACTTAGTTAATTGTTTCATGTGTGCTCTCCATACTCTGTTAAATATTAATAAAAAAACGGTGTGTCGTTAATTCTTCTTATTATAAATGGTCAGGTTGCTCCAGCGCTTTATGCTATTTGTGTTAAATTTGCATTGAACACGCCGCAAAACAGGTCTGTTCTCGGTTTTGCAAGACCAATGCCAATGCTAATTCATACTTAAGCTGAGCATTACAAAATAGAAAAAAACATTAACTTACAGTAGTATAGACAAATTTTATAAGCTCCAAACTCATATTAGGGATAAACACCAAGTGCAATGTAAGGACAAAACACAAAGATACTTTGCACCAATTTGAAACACACTCACCATTTTAGAGCACCCCCCCACGCGTAAGTTTCGCTGGCGGCTGAGTGGAATAAATCAAAAGCTTTTTGTTATTGCTATGAATCTTTAGGTGAATTTTGAGATAAAAGTACGGTAAACTGTGGTTTTAGAATAAAGACGTGACTCACTAATGCACACACCATTAATAGCTCCTTCCATTTTGTCAGCCGATTTTGCAAGGTTAGGCGAAGAAGTCGATAACGTTCTCAAAGCGGGGGCTGACATTGTTCATTTTGATGTAATGGACAACCACTATGTACCTAATTTAACATTCGGCCCAACAATATGTACTGCACTTCGCAATTACGGTATTACCGCCGACATAGATGTGCATCTAATGGTTTCGCCGGTCGATTCAATGATTGAAGCGTTCGCAAAAGCCGGTGCAAGTATGATTAGCTTTCATCCAGAAGCCAGCCTGCATGTAGATAGAAGCATTGAGCTTATTAAACAAAGCGGCTGTAAAGCGGGCCTGGTGCTTAACCCGGCAACATCGTTAAGCGTACTAGACTATGTGTTAGAAAAACTCGATTATGTGTTGCTTATGTCTGTTAATCCAGGTTTTGGTGGCCAAAAATTCATTCCCAATACTGTTGAAAAAACGGCTCACTTGAAAGCCATAATAGATGAAATGGGATTAACAACCCGTATTCAGGTAGATGGTGGTATTAATAAAGACACAATAAAAGATGTATACCTTGCCGGTGCCGATATGTTTGTTGCAGGCAGTGCTATTTTTAATCAAAAAGACTATGCAAAAGCCATTAGTGACTTAACGCAACACTTCAAATAGGAATATTCAGTGAGCAGTTCACCAAAACCAATAGTACTTAGCGGATGTCAGCCTTCGGGACAACTTACCTTAGGCAATTACTTAGGCGCACTGCGTCAATGGGTGGCTATGCAGGCAACGCATGATTGTTTGTATATGATTGTTGATTTACATGCCATTACAGTAAGACAAGACCCCGCGACCCTAAAACAAGCTTGTTTGGATGGCCTAGCGCTTTATCTTGCATGCGGCATTGACCCAAATAAAAGCACAATATTCATGCAGTCTCATGTGCCTGAACATGCCCAGCTTAGCTGGGTGCTCAACTGTTACACGCAAATGGGTGAGCTTAACCGCATGACCCAATTTAAAGATAAATCTCAGAAAAACCAATCGAATGTGAATGTTGGTTTATATGCTTACCCAGTATTGCAAGCAGCTGATATTTTGTTATACCAGGCAAATGAAGTTCCTGTTGGAGAAGACCAAAAGCAACATTTAGAACTAACCCGTGATGTTGCAACCCGTTTCAATAATATTTATGGTGACATATTTACTCTGCCTGAGCCTTGTATTCCAAAAAATGGCGCAAGAGTAATGAGCCTGCAAGACCCAAGCAAAAAAATGTCGAAGTCAGACACCAACCCCAACAACATAATTGGGCTTTTGGAAGACACCAAAAAGCTGACTAAAAAAATAAAGCGCGCGGTTACCGACAGCGATGAGCAAGCCAATATTTATTTCGACTTACAGGAAAAACCAGGGGTCTCCAACCTGCTTTCGCTGCTAAGCGCAACGAGTGGCAAAAGTATTCAAGACTTAGAGCCGCAGTACGCCGACAAAATGTATGGCCACTTAAAAGGCGACGTAGCCGAGTCGGTGGTGAGTCTACTAACACCTATTCAAAACGAATATGCACGTATAAGAGAAGATTTGCCCTATTTGTATGAAGTTTTACATAAAGGAAGTGCTAAAGCTCGCGAAAAAGCAACCGATACACTAGCTAAGGTATATAAAGTACTAGGTTTTATACCTAAGGCTTAATGTGATACTTATCATAGACAATTATGATTCCTTCACATACAACTTAGCGCGCTATTTTGAAGAATTGGGT
>JBLHMY010000030.1:0-17574 GCA_047621065.1 Glaciecola sp.
TACATCGCCAGTTTCTAAAATAGTAACTTCATCAAAGGATATATTTAAAGAGCCTTTTAGAGCATCTCTATAAAGTGGATGGTCGTCTGCGATGAGGAGCGTGATCATAGGTTTACCATGCTAAATATTCTTTCTCATATAGTCTAACAATTTTTTAACAAACCGCAATGATTGTGTTAATAAACAGTAAAGTAAACATCTGTTCACCTTACTGTTTAAAACGCTATGTTACATTGATATATTTAACAAACGTTAGTTCGAAAAAACCAATTAATAGGTGTAAATGTACTATCGATTTAGTCGTTTCTCAATTAGCGACTCCACCACACTAGGGTCGGCTAATGTAGATGTATCTCCGAGTTGTTCATGCTCATTTGCCGCAATTTTTCTTAAAATTCTGCGCATTATTTTACCTGAACGCGTTTTCGGTAATCCCGATGTCCATTGAATTAAATCGGGTGTAGCAATAGGCGACAATTCTTTTCTTACCCACGATTTAACATCTGCGGTTAATTCATCAGTTATTACGGTCCCTTCAATGGGTGAAATATAAACATATATGCCTTGACCTTTAATATCATGGGGAAAACCTACCACTGCGGCTTCAGCAATGGACTTATGCGATACCAAGGCACTTTCAATTTCGGCGGTGCCTAAGCGGTGACCCGCTACATTTAATACGTCGTCTACGCGTCCTGTTATCCAATAATACCCATCTTCGTCTCTTCGCACGCCATCACCGGTAAAGTATACATTTGGGTATGCGCTAAAATAGGTTTCAATAAAGCGTTTGTGGTCGCCATATACGGTTCTAGCTTGACTTGGCCAGCTATCTTTAATAATTAAATTACCATCACCAGCGCCTTGTATTTCGTTTCCTTGTGCATCGACTATTGCAGGTTGAATACCAAACAGTGGACGTGTTGCCGAACCTGGTTTTAACAATGTTGCACAAGGTAATGGCGCTATCATCATGCCGCCGGTCTCGGTTTGCCACCACGAATCGACAATGGGGCAACGGCCCTGGCCTATCACCTTGTGATACCACTCCCACGCCTCTGGATTAATAGGTTCACCAACAGAGCCAAGAATACGCAATGATGATAAATCGCACCCGCGCACTGGTTCTTCGCCGTGCGCCATGAGCGCGCGAATAGCCGTTGGTGCTGTATATAGGCTATTTACTTTATATTTTTCAACTATTTGTGCGATGCGCCGAACATCTGGGTAGGTTGGTACACCTTCAAAGAACACCTGTGATGCGCCATTAGCCAACGGTCCGTATGTCATATAGCTATGACCCGTAATCCAGCCTACATCAGCAGTGCACCAATATATATCATCGGGTTTATAATCAAAGGCATAGCGAAAAGTCAATGATGTATACAATAAATAGCCGCCGGTGGTGTGCAACACTCCTTTGGGTTGGCCGGTAGAGCCTGAGGTATACAAAATAAATAAGGGGTCCTCAGCATTCATTACTTCTGGTTCACATTGGGCATTGCAGCCATCTATTAGCGTGTGCCACCACACATCTATATTGCTATTAAAAGCAACATCACCACCGGTAAGTTTAAGCGTTAGTACTGCGCTTATAGTAGGGCAAGCGCCATTAGCGATAGCTTCATCTACGTTGGCTTTTAAGGGTACTGTGCGCCCAGCTCTGCGTCCTTCGTCTGCGGTAATCACGACTTTGGCGTCACTGTTGTTTATTCTGTCGGCAATAGCATTGGGAGAAAATCCACCAAAAATAACAGAGTGCACCGCTCCTATTCGGGCGCAAGCCAACATTGCATATGCAGCATGGGGTGTCATTGGCATATAAATAGCCACGCAGTCACCTTTTTTCACGCCCAATTTTTTCAGACCGTTGGCCAGTTTGCATACTTCATAGTGAAGTTGTTGATACGTTATTTTTTCTGAATTTTCAGGAGAGTCACCTTCCCAAAATATAGCGACTTTTTTAGCCTTATCTTTAAGGTGTCGATCTATACAGTTATAGCTAGCGTTAAGTTGACCATCTTCAAACCATTTTATTTCGCAGCTGTCGGGCGAAAAGTTTGTGTTTTTAATGATAGTTGGGGTTTTTATCCAATCTAACTCTTCAATTTGTGATTTCCAAAATGCATCAGGATCGGCCACAGAGGCCTCATACATTACTTTGTAATTGGCATCGCTGAAATGTGTGCCTTGGGTCAAAGAAGCGGGTACTGGGTAATGTTTAACACGCATGCTTTTGTCTCCGTTAATCAGTTGTTATTTATTCGTTAACAATAGTCTTATTTACATAAATCAAAATAGTACTTTGGTAGTAATTATCAAAAAGCGTAGCTAATACTAAGGTTTGCTGGTCTTATAATGTAACTAATAATTGTTAATAAAAAAAGGGTGCATAAGCACCCTTTTCATGTGTAGCAAATACGACTAAACCAAATAAGTGTATACAAAAATTTCTTTGCGCTACTTACCGTGTGCCTTAGCCATAAACTCTTCAGTTTCACCACGATCATCAGTCATTAAACTTACCACTACCGTAACTAATACCGCAAGAGGCATAGAATAAAGCGCGGGGTTAACTAAAACGTCTAAGCCTAATATAGACTCAACACCAAAGAAACGTCCAAAGGTAAATAGTAAAGAAACAATCAAGCCGGTCGCCATACCAATTATTACGGCTTGACTTGTTAGCTTATGCCACCAAACGGCAAACACCAAAGCGGGTGCGAAAGTACTTGCCGCGATACCAAAACACATACCTACTAACATCGCTACGTTTTGATCTTTAAGCCAAATTGACATAAAAATAGCAATAATAGCTAAACCACCAGCGCCAAGCTTAGCAAACCGTAATTGCTGCTCGTCAGTACTGTCTGGATTCAAAATACCTTTATACAGGTCGTGTGACAAGCTTGTGGTTGCTGAAATCAATAGACCGGCCGAGGTACTCAACATAGCAGCCATAGCACCCGCTGCAATTACACCCATAAGCACCTGTCCACCCATCATGTCACCTAGCATTGGCATAGTCATATTAGTAGCAACGCCACGCTTACCTTCTGCAAGTAATGCAATCAACTGTGGATATAAACCATACATTGCAATAAGGCCTACAAAGAAAACAGCCGCATAAAAAATAGCCAGTCCCCAAATAGTGATTTCAGCTGATTTACGCGCATCTTTCGCGCTAGAAACCGTATAAAAACGAATCAGGATGTGTGGTAAACCCAAAACACCAAAGAACAGCGCAATTACCAAACTTGCATTGTCCGCAAGGCTTCTTAAACCAACGCCCGGCGTTACCGCTGTAGCCGCATCGGGCATTAATGCACGCACCGCGGTTATAGCTTCGCCCGGCGCAGCGCTAGCCATGCTTGCAGCTAATGCAACCGCATCGGGATTAGCGGCGGCTAATAGTGGTGGCACCATTTCGTTGCCAGCGTTAATAACGCCAATAGGATTGCCAGAAAACATCTGAATAACCCCAAACACTAATAAGAATAATAAAGCGCCAAATAAAATCGCACCCTGAATAGCTTGGTTATAAGACGTGCCTTTCATACCCCCTAAAATTACGAATACACCCATTAATGAACCTGTCACCATAACGGTCGGTAAATAATCCCAGCCCAGCAATAAACCAAATAAGTGTCCAGCGCCTACAATTTGTGGAATTAAATACATAACACACAAAGCCAAAGTAGAAATCATCGCTATGGTACGAATGCCCTTTTCACGGCCCTTAAAACGTGCGTTTAGTAGGTCTGCAACAGTGTACTTACCTACATTTTTTAGCGGACTAGCAATTAGCAACAGCACCACAATCCAAGCAGCAAAAAAACCTAATGCAAGCCACCAGCCATCAACGCCCATAAGAGCAACCGCGCCTGCTACGCCAAGGAAACTAGCTGCACTGGCATAATCACCTAACATAGCCCAGCCGTTTACACGAGGCGAAATCCCTCCCCCAGCTACATAGAAGTTCGCGGTAGAGCTGGTAGAGCGACGGTGGTAATAGCTTATAAAAAGAGATACCGCAATACCCAGTATTACAATACTTAAAGCAACAATATTTTCCATTAGTTCGTCTCCTCTTCACTCATTTTTTTAAGATACAAACGAGTAATGATTACTCCGGTTATGATAATCACTAAACCGCCCCAAATAGCTAACGGTAAACCCGCTATTGGAAGCGAAGCAATGTCTTTAAATGCGGCAGACGTCATCAACGCAACACCAAAATATAAGACCGTGTAAATTGCTAGCGCCATGGCTGCAAATTTGGCTTTGCTACTCATAACGAATCTCCTGTAAATATTTAAAAATTATATTTGACATATTTCTCCTCAGTATTATCTTTTCATATGAAACCGGGCATTTTTATATATTAAAAGTCTACTATAACGGTTTGCCCATTCGACAACAGAAGACTACATTTTGGTAATACAAGCTAACAAAACAAGACATTTGTAACATACAATCAATTAAATACTAAAAAGCGTACTTCATCGAAAACTGTATGCGGTTCATATCTCCATCTGCACCAGATTCTATTTCCCGTTTTGCGAAAGTGTATTCTCCACCAACCGTTATTTTAGCCGTTGGTTGATACATCAAGTTAACGCGCATACTTTGCGTTTGTGCAGTAACACTTTGTCCCGTTAGTGCCGCATTGTTATCTGCACTAAATGCAGCATAAATAAAGTTTGACCTAAACTGTTTATTCCATACGTGACGATATGCAACAGAAAAAGCTGAAGAATCAATTGCTTGTACCTTCCCTTGAGCATTTAGCACACCTGCGTTAGCCGCATTTAATGCAGAATATCTGCCTAAACCGGCGCCACTATTGACAGAGACTCTTACATCGTTGCCCTCTCCAACATTTATTTTACTACTTACGCTCAGGCCATATGAAGATTCTGTTGTATCAATATCTACTCCATTATTATAAGCAAGTTGGCGCGCTAAACCCGCTACTTTAATATAACCCCAGTCAGTTTTATGGGTGTATCTGGCAACAAAATCAGGTATTGCATTGTCGTCGCTGACAATGCGGCCACCGCCACCAAAAGGCGTTATTGTAGTTTCAGGGTTTTCGACCGCAAATTCCCAACTTCCAGTGGTATACCTTAGCAATGCTTGTCGGATAAATATGGTACCGTCGGTATTTCCGATAAAATCTATGGCCTCTGGCAGCGCACCGACATCCATAAATGTTGACCATGTTTGTCCCACTGTGAAACCTTTGTATTTTATAAAGGCATGCCTAACTCTGGGCAGATATGAGTTGCTAACCCGCTCGTTCCCGCCAGGTGTTACCAACAAATCAAACTCCAAAACCCCGGTAATCGTATTACCTTCATCTGTAGGAGTTGTGGTTGTAAACCTAAAGCGACTTTGTCTAATATGTGCATCAAACTGAGTACTCTCAGCATTTCCACCTACCGGCGTAAGTGAAGGAATGTAAAAATCACGACCTAAATTGCCTGAGCCAAGTGAACCATCTGAATAGTCACTAAAGATTGCGTCGGCTTTTATATAGCCACTAAACTTAATGTTAGTATCGCCAATATTAGATGAAGCAGTATTCGCACCAGCACTAATCCCTAAGCTAGCTATTGCAAGTAAAATAGCAGAACAAGTTTTTGTAAATCTCATAGAAAATCCCGTGTTCGTTAATATTATGTAAATATATGGTTAACGCGGTGATTATTATTGATATTAAGGCGGGTTTAAATAGGCTGATAGTCTATGAGACTATGGTAGTAGTGTTTTATAGTTGTGAATTAAGGAGAGGCTAGCCGTAACTCACATTTTTAATTTCGTTTAGCTAAAATAGCCAACCACGTAGACTGCACCGCAGCAAATAACTGCAGGTACTTAACGCTGCTGTTTTCTAAAAGCAACGAGTAACAGCATGCAGGCCCAAAAGATATTCAAGCTTCCACCGCCGGCTTGACCACTATCATTGGTATTAGTAACCGTGGCTGCACTATTAGCCGTTATAGGAGTATTATTGCCAGTGGTAACTGTGTTACTAAGCTCGGCTGAATTATTAATCGTCACGTTTACTTCATCTTTTATGTTCTTAGCATTTGCCGCGTACAAAGGATGCAGGGTCTGAATAATCTTCACCGTAAAGCTTTCGTCTTGCTCAACATTGGTATCAGCCATGGTTTTTATGAATAATGTTTTGCTAGTTTCGCCATTATCAAATGTAACCACCTGACTCATAGACTCAAAGTCTAATTGGGTGGCTGAGTCGAAAGACGTTTCTACTTGATATGTAACCAAGCCTTCGTTGCCGCCAACCCGATTAATGATTATTTTTGCGCTGTCGCCTTCGTTTACCAACACTAGTGTTTGAGAAAACTCTACGTAACCGGCGTTATCATTTTTATCCACAATACTTACCTGAATAGACGAGTTCGCTGAGTCTATGATGACACCGTTAGGATAAACCAGATCAAGCGACAAATGTTCAATTGCCTCAACGATGTTGTCGGTGTTGGTCGCAATAGATATTGTGTAAACGTTGTTGATGCCGTCATGAATTACCGAGCCAATGGTACTGTCAAAATCATCTAAACCTGCGCTGCCCTGACGTGCCACAAAATTAACAGAATCGCCGGCATCACCGCCCTCAAAAATAATATCAAACGTAAGTTTGTAACCTTCCATTGCTACAGACACATTTTGATGGATAGACACCACACCCGTTTTAAGGCGCGTTGGCTGAATATTTCTAAATGTACTTTCACTGCTTGCAAATGTTGTTTTAAGTAAGTCACGGTATACTTGAGCAGCGTTAGCGTGGCCTACTGCCCCGCAATCTTTACGCTCTTGTTTTTCATCAAGGTGTATTTCAGCGTCTGAGAAAAAAGGCTCAGTGCGTGAGCCCGAAATATACATGATGCTACCGTGAGAGCCACATTGATAACCAGCGGCATCGTGACGAGCAACATGAGCACCGCCATCTGGATAGTCTGAACTGGTATGCTTAAAACCATCGTTGTGACTTAATTCGTGAGCCAAGGTGCGCTCTATCCAAAGTTGTGCACTGGTACTGAAAGGTGAAATCCAACTGACGCTATCGCCAACAAATGCTTGCCCCAACATTGTCGTTTCATCGCTAGATTCTTGATAGCCAGCCAAACTCACTAAATAAGAATATTGGCTACGTTGTTTAACTTGCTCGCCTGCTTGTGTAAGTTGCCACGCCCCTAATGCATGCAGGCGGTCGGTGTAGTTATCAGTTGATGACCAAATATCATCAGACTCAACGCGAACAAGACCTGAAACTACTCGTTTAATTGGAATATTACTATTAACAAAGGCCCGATTGTTGTGGGCTATGTTTGCATTAACAAAGTTAAGTAGTTTTTGTGGATCGCCGTTGAAATAATCTAGAATATGGTCGTTATAAACAAATAAAACACCTGTTTCGATAAAATCAGATTCATTTAGGATAGGAGCGGGGTAAATAAATCTAGGGGTTGCAACGGAAGATTTCATAGAATTAGAAGCTTTTTGTTTCAAAATAACAGGCGAGTCAGCAAATGAACTACTAACTAAAACCAATGCACATAAGGCAACAACTGATTTTATTTGCATAGACAACATAAAGAATCCTCAAATTTTAGTGAAATACTACACCTGAATTTCTACCCTAAACTACCTACTTGCCGTCATCGTATGTAAACGTTTATGTTCTACTAAGTTCTTTCGACAAGCTGTTAGTAAGAAGTAAATCACAGATGCGCAAAAGCATCACACAAGCCTCAAGCACTTAGTAGCACAAATCGGGCCAAAACATAAACCACTGATTTTAATGAGCTTATGATGTTTTTTTTAATTGTGTTTGTGAAGCTGTAAAAAAATCTGACATGCATTTAACAGTGTATTTCAGCGAGCACAATACGTTAACATGCAACAATGTAGGCATAATTTGACAATGCCAAGAGGGATAACTAGAAGGGGTAAATAAGGCTTCTACTTTTTTATCATGTAGTCTTAACCAGCGGTGCGTTTTCTAAGTGCTGTAAAGAGCATTGCTATTATTAACAAAGAGAAAAGGCCTGGAGCAGATACTTTTTGCAACTTAATGTCATCAAACAGCGCAGCAGTTAACTGATTGCCATTATTAACAGCAATAGCGATGGCAATACGAATGCCTTGGGTGGTGGCGGTTTCACCATTTAGTGATGTAACAAATTCAGTAATTACCAGCGATGAGGTCGTAAGAGTCTGTACTAAGGGTGTATCAAATAATGCATCAGCCGACACCGAGTTTAAAAAATCAACATCGCCCACCGAACCGGAAGCTTCGGGGTCGGCGCTATTGCGAAGAGCAAGCTCTATATAGACTCTATCGAGGGGTCCTTGCACAGAAAGAAGTTGCGTTAAACCGCTTAAGAAAATTTCATCACCAACCGCGTAATCGCTGTCGTTTAGAAGGATCGTTTGAAACCCAACCACAAACGCCCCCTGTGTTAACCCATTATTTGACAATAATGCAGATTGGCTGCCTGATATAGGAGAAATGCTTGTGACTTGAGCGTTACTTGTAAAAGTCCATGGCGACGAACCTGGTTCTTCAAAGCCCCCATCTAGCAGAAGCGCAGCTTGGGCAGACAATGTAAGCACTGCAAACAAAGGGATAGTTAACAATTTAAGAAAGCGGTTATATTGCGTTGACATAGATTACATCCTAGTAATTCGACCCAAGCGTATTGATTAGGTTTTCGACGCAGTCTGCAATATACAAGCCATTAAATTTAATCGTTTAAAAACAATGATTTATAACTAGCTACTGCGTATTTTAAAATGCAATGTAAAAAAAGCTGACAGTTTCTAGGATTTTTATTTACCCCTACGTAGGTCAACACATTTGCACTAATTGGCAATGTCGGTGAGATTTTTACGTTAGTAGAAATATAGACAGCAGTGGGATTAAAAAGAATACACCGCCTATATAAGCAACTCCATAGGCTTTTTGTTCGGCTACTCGTAAAGACAATTGATAAGATAAATTAGGCGGCCATTCTCGCCAAAAACTAACGCCATATATTAATAATACCGCCATTACATTATAAACGAAGTGCACAAAAGCAATTTGTAGTGCCAAATTAGCATTAACCCCAGATATAGAAAGTGCTGCAATAACCGCCGTGATACATGTGCCAATGTTGGCGCCTAAGGTAAATGGATAAATAGACCGAGCGGTTACAATCCCATTGCCCACTAGCGGCACCATAAGCGATGTTGTCGTTGAGCTCGATTGCACCAAAACGGTTACAATTGTGCCTGATGTTATGCCCGATACGGCGCCGCGACCGAGGCTATTTTTTAACATCTCTTTTGCTCGCCCGACCATGAGCGACTTCATTATTTTACCCATCCATGTGATGGATAAAATAATCAGCACCATTCCAATAGCGATTCGCACGGTACCGTCCCACACTGGAGGTAAGCTCTCGGTCAGGCTTTTAACGGTATCGATTATGGGTGAGGTGACTAGTTTTATTGGATTGAATCCGCCAATATCGGCGCCAGTACCTGTGTTGAAAAAAGACACTAAAAATGCGCTTATTTTTTCTAATATACCAAACAGTACTTCAATAGGCAGAAAAATAAGTACTGCAAAAATATTAAAGAAATCGTGAATTGTGGCAGCATTAAAGGCCCTTTGGAATTCTTGTTTATTACCTATATGACCTAAACTCACTATTGTATTGGTAATACTGGTGCCAATGTTTGCGCCCATCATCATGGGTATCGCAATAGTAATGGGTAAACCACCAGCCACCATAGCCACTATAATAGAAGAAACGGTGCTTGAAGATTGAATAAGCGCGGTGCACACCATGCCAATGATCAAGCCTAATATTGGGTTTGATGCATACTCAAACAATGTACTGGCATGTTCTTGTGTTGCTACTTTAAAGCCGCCGCCAATAAGGCCTACCGCGGTTAACATCGCAAATACTAACAAAACCAAGCAAAGCCAACGAATCAGCTTTGGCCAACTATTTAGACGACTCACAATGTCATTAGCATCAATTTGCGAGATCACTTCTTTTACGTTCGCTATTTTGCTGTCACTTTGGGTTGAATTGTTCGGCAACAAGGACATAAATATTACTCGGCAAGTTAACGGCATATATAAACCACCGTTTCTTTTACAGTGCTATTGTTAAGCTTTTATTAAACTTCATATAATTTCGCAATTTATTTGCTAACTTATAGCAAAACGAAACGTCTAAAAGGGCATTGGGTACTGCATGAGTACTTGTTCGGTCTCTTTTAAGCACTCATCAACAAGCGTAATATCAAATGCTGCAATATTTTCGCGAAGCTGCGCCATTGTGGTAGCACCAATAATCGTCGAGGTCACCCCGTCAACTTGGTCAACCCAGGCAAGCGCAAGTTGGCTTGGCGTTATGTTATATTTAGCGGCAATATCGCAATAAGCTTTTGTAGCCTTTTGGCTTTGTGGATTATCGCGAAATAAACCGTTGCGCTGAACCAAGGTCCAGCGGCTGCCCTTGGGGCGGGCACCGTCTAAATACTTCCCAGACAACATGCCGCCTGATAGCGGTGACCATGGTAAATAAGCAATCTCTTCAAATACGCAAGACTCAATTAAAAACGGCCAATCTTTAGTGTGTAGTATATTAAATTCATTTTGAATAGACACCGGCTTGGGAATATTCATTTCTTCGCACAAGCGTAAATAAGTATGTATCCCCCAGGTGGTATCGTCTGACAGTGCCCAGTGGCGAATTTTACCGCTTACAATAGCTTTATTTACGCCTACCAGAATATCTCTCATTCTGTCTTTTTCTTTGGCAACATCGGTTTTTGTAGGCTTAACTTGGTTTGGCCAATGAGTGCCAAAATGCGCAGTGCTGCGGTTTGGCCAGTGTAATTGATACACGTCAATATAGTCGGTTTGTAGGCGAGTCAAAGAACCCTCAAGGGCTATTGCTACATTGTCACCGGTTATTAGACTATTGTCTCGTATATAAGCTAAACCAGGGCCCGCAATTTTAGTCGCTAATATTATGTCATCGCGTTTTTGTTTATTGCGCGATAACCAATCACCAATACAGCGCTCGGTGTCTGCGTAGGTTGCTTCGGTAGGCGGAACTGGGTACATTTCGGCAGTATCAATAAAATTAACTCCTGCATCAAGGCTATACGCTAACTGATTGTCGGCGTCAGCCTGAGAGTTTTGAATACCCCAGGTCATTGTTCCTAAACAAACTCTTGATACTGATAAGCCAGAACTTCCTAATGGTGAATATCGCATAATTACCTTACTAAGTTTTTTAACAGTGGCATGATGGTTAAGGTCATCGATGCGCACAGATTGTTACGCAAAACCTCGGATTATGGAACGTATTTTTATAAATTAAATGTTCATTCCTTTAAATGGGCTATAAAGCATTGGTGTACAAACAACCCTGACGCGATTTATAGACTTAGCTTGCCAATATTTTCAAATGTGCCACTACGCTTCTAGCAAGCGCACTTAATGCGTATCCACCCTCAAGCACCGAAATAATATGCCCCTTACAATGTGTATCAGCAATCGCCTTTATTTGCACAGTCAACCAGACAAAGTCACTTTCAACCAAGCGCAGGTAAGCTATTTCGTCTTCAGCATGGGCGTCGAATCCTGCTGAAATAAAAATAAGCTCGGGTTTAAAGTCGTCTAGAGCTTTAAACCAGTGTGCCACAAGCTCTCGATACTCTTTACCGGCTGTGCCCGCTGCAATAGGCACATTTAAAATTCCTTCGCGGGTAGGTTTATGACCGCTAAACGGGTAAAAAGGATGCTGGAAAGATGAACAAAACATAATCCGTTCATCAGACTCCACAATGTCTTGGGTACCGTTACCATGATGTACATCAAAATCGATAATAGCGACGCGCTTTAAACCAATAACATCAAGGGCATATTTAGCGCCTATTGCCACATTATTAAACACACAAAAACCAGCTGAGCTAGCGTAACCCGCATGATGACCCGGAGGTCTTACCGAGCAAAATGCACTTTGAGTTTTACCTGCCTGAATTAGGTCTACGGCGTCTTTTACCGCGCCGGCACTGTGCAGCACTGCATCAAGGCTTTTCGACATTAGCACAGTGTCTTCATCAATAAATACTTTTTCACCGTCTTTTTTGGGGGCACTTAGAATAACGTTTTCAACAAATTTACTGTCATGCGCTAGCTTTATGGTGGGCGTATCTATTTTTTGCGCATTTACAAAGTGAACAATATATTCAAGACCTGATGCAATTAGTTGATCACTGATTTGATGAAGTCGGGCGGGTTGTTCGGGGTGATCACCGCCCATGTTGTGTAAATTACACTTGGGGCTGCTAATAATGGTAACGGTCATTATTTCGCGCCTGTTTGGGTGTTGTCAGTAGGCAATTCAGTGGCCGATATAAATAAGTGTTTAATCAGCTCAATTTCACCAGGATCAGGATTAAACACACGCTTAAAGCCAAATTGTTCAAATACTGAAATCATAGGTTTATTTTCATTTTTAACAATGGCAAACATTTTTTTCAAACCACGTGCACTCGCAATATTTATCATTTCTTGCAAAAGGCGCTTCGCCATACCTTTACCCTGATTAGTTTCGCGGGTGACAAAAGCGACTTCACATACATTTCCAGGATACAGATAGTAGCGACCCACCGCTTCAATTCGCGTTCTAGATCCCTCTTGCTGCACAATGGTTAGTGCAATATCTTTTGACTGATCAACGCTAACCAAATCACACGATTTTTCGCGCGTCATGTTTTGCGGTATGTAGTTATAACGCAGACGAATAGTTTCTTTACTGTGCGAGTAAAAAAACTCTTGTAAGCGCCTTTCATCGGCGGGATTAAGCGGTCGTAAATAAAATTGTTCTGAATGAATTTCAAAAGGTTGAATTTGCATCTCGCCAAACTCTTGAACATCGGTAGGAAAATGTTTTTGATAATCAGGCACCCACAAATGGCGTCTAATTTGTTGCAACAGTACTTCACGAAACTTTGGATGTGCTACGCGAATAAGTTCTAGTGCACGTTCGCGCACGCTTTTACCGCGTAAACTAGCAATACCAAACTCTGTGACTACATAGTGCACTTCGCCTCGGGAGGTAACCACGCCGGCGCCATCGCTAAGATTAGCCACTATTCTTGACACGGCGCCATCTTTAGCCGTTGAAGGTAGCGCAATAATCGGCTTACCCCCTTGACTTTTAGACGCCCCTTCAACAAAGTCAACCTGCCCACCAATACCGCTATAAAACTGATAACCAATAGAATCAGAAACTACCTGGCCACTGAGGTCTACTTCAATAGCACTATTTATTGAGACCATATTTTTATTTTTAGCAATATTCGCCGGTTTGTTAATATATGAGGAAGGATAAAATTCAACATGCGGGTTGTTATGCACAAACTGATAAAGCTTGCTACTGCCTACACAAAAACTAGTTATCGTTTTACCGGGATGAAAGGTTTTTTCACGATTATTCACCACCCCTTTTTGCATAAGATCGGCTATGCCGTCGCTTATCATTTCAGAATGTACGCCTAAATTTTTATGTGTTTGTAAATAGCGCGTAACTGCATTAGGTATTTTCCCCACGCCTAATTGCAACGTGGAACCATCTTTAACTAGCGTCGCCGCATACTGCGCTATGCGATCGCTAATTTTTGATGTTTCGGCTTCTGCTATTTCAGGAATATCTTGCGCCTGCTCAATGCACGCTGAAAACTCACTAATATGTAAAAAAGAATGCCCCGCCGTTCGCGGCATTTTTAAGTTAATTTGAGCAATAATATGCTTAGCATTACGCGCAGCCGACATTACAATGTCAACCGACACCCCAAGTGAACAGTACCCTAAAGAGTCGGGCGGCGACACCATAATTAAGGCTACATCTAAGGGCAAGATATTATCGCTAAATAACGTTGACACCCTAGAAAAAGAACAAGGCGTGTAGTCAGCTCGACCTTCTTCTACCGCCTTACGCACCATGTCACCATAAATAAAGAATGTATTTATTTTAAATCTATTTTTATAATCAGGTAAGGCCCATTTATTTTCACCAAGTGTGGCTATATGGATCATTTCAATATCATCGATGCCTTTTCCGTCGCTAATTAAACTGTCGACTAATGCATTAGGCACGCCGGCATTTGACCCAATAAACACGCGATTTCCTGATGTTAACAAGTTATGCCATTCAATTTTATTGTTAAACTGTGATTTAACCATTTGCATTATAAAGCACCTTTATTTGTTTAAACTCTTTGCGCGCAGGTCTTAGCATAATGATTAATACCGTAATTGTATAAATAATATTGAATTGATGCTTTGATCTGGTCGAGGTTTTTTCCTCATTCTTATTTTTTACTGTAATATCACATTCATAAAATAACTTTAGTGAGCACATCATGAAACTCCTCGTTCGCAATTTAGCGCGTACCACTACCGAAAACGAAATTTCCGTCTTATTTACCGCCCAAGGTGAGGTAACTGAATGCACATTAGTACTTGACCCAAAAACCGGTGAGTCGAAAGGCTTTGCATTTGTAGAAATGCCAAACGAAGCACAAGCACAAGCTGCTATTGCTAGCTTACACCACGCTAATATTGCGAATAACAAAATTAGAGTTAAATTAGCCGATTAATTAAATCGTTTACACCACTCTATTATTAAACAGGTCTTAACTATGAAACTAACACGTACAGTATTATGTTTGTTTGCACTGTCGACACTTAGCGCCTGCTCAAGCTTAACAGCAAACCTTCCTAGTAATAATACACTGCTAGGAGAACTCACCGAACAAAATGGCCGAGCCTGCATTCGCAGCAACGATATTAATGGTTTTGGTGTACTTGACGACGACGTTATTAGTATTGATGCCCGCCGCGGCGAATATTATTTAGTGACGACTTTATTTCGCTGTAACTCTTTGAGTATCAGTCCCAAAATTGCCTTTAAAGGCAATTTTGCTAATTTTTGTGGAGGAGGTGGCGATAGCATTATTACAGGTGATGAAGCTTGCCCGGTAAAGGCCATATACAAATTTAATTCTTCAAAAGAAGCCTTAGATGCGTTTGCAGAGCTTACCAACAAACGAGCTGAGTTGCGCGAGGAATTGAACAAAGACGCGACGAAGTAACCTGCCCGCTAAGGCGCTACCGACAATTCACGTCGTAGCTCAAACGCAGACTTTTCTTTTTCAACGTATTGGCGCCATTGCCTAGCAGCAGCCCGGCTGCTAGTAAATTCTTCCGCTTTAGCTAGTTGCTCCAAAGCGATAGCAAAATCTTGATTGCCATATAATGACAAGCCTAGCACCATGTGCGTATCGCCCGGTCTGTCTAACTCTCCTTTTTCAAGGGCTTGGTTCGCCGCATTTATTGCTTTGGTAAAGTCGTCTAAATTATAATATAAAAGTGCCAGTTGGGCGTCTAGTTTACCGTCGTTAGACAATGCCGCAGCATCTATCATTACGGGTACCGCTTTTTCATCTTCTTTCGCCATTTGCCAAGCCTGTGCTAAAAATTTCAAGTTTCGCAAGTTTGCTTGCAACAAACCGTTTTTTATCGCTTGCTCCATAAGTTTGGCACCCTTATATGGCACACCATGATAAAAATAGAGCTGGGATAGGTTGAAAGTGTCTGATGCAGAGGTAACGAACCCGCGTTGATAGGCAATTTCCATAGTGGCAAACTGCCTATCTTCCTGTTCTAACTCGCCATACATGCCTGAAAGTTGAATCCAATACTTAGGCTGTTCATATAAACGAATCAATTTAATAATGATGTCTTTTACTTTTTCGGGCTCTTGCATCTCAAAATAAATAGCTCGTTGTAATACTAACCAATTTTCATCGGGTAAAAAACCGTCGTCCTCATGACCTTTAATGGCGGTTTCAATATAAAAAGCAGCATCCTTATAGGCTTTGTTTTGATATAACGCTTGTGCCTTTAGAATGTAGTTTTTAGGCGGAACAACCCCATTATTAAGGTCTTCCCAACGTTCGATGAAAGCAACAACGTCGTTGTACTGTCCCTGAGCCATACTCAACTGTGCTAGACTATATAGTGCTGTTTGTTCAAAACTTATAGGGATCGGAGACTGATTTACGGCTGCTTTAAACGAAGCAATCGTATTTTCAATATCGTCTTGTGCATAATAAATAAAGCCATAAAAATTGTGCATTGTTGCACGTTCATAGCTATTCATGCTGTCTGACTTTGCTTTTACTGCATCGAGCACTGCTAGAGCACCGGCTACATCGCCATCATCGGCAGTTTGCTGTGCACGCGCTAACTGATCATATACAGTGGCTCGTAGGGCGGGTGTGCGACGAGTTTCTCGCTCACCCGACACCGCATTGGTTTGTGCTACTGCTGTGCTTGACACTACAATAAGCGTCGTGCTGATACTTACCATGCTCATAACACATGCCATGAATGCCAGTGCAGTGTTATTTAAGCATGTTTTAAGTGATTGATATAGTCTCATAATCGTTATCTCCAGCCCTACTCAATCTCAAATGTGATGCGGTTTTGCACACCAGTAACTGCGGTAGGCTCACCGTTTATTACACGTGGCTTGTATTTGAATTTTACTACTGCGTCTAGCGCTGCCTGCTCAAAAATACCTTGTGGATTAGCTTCAACTACAACTGGATTTTGCACCGCACCCGTTTTATTTACGGTAAATTCAACGATTACATAACCTTGTATGCCACGCTGCATTGCACGCCTTGGATACACCGCCTGTACTTTCGTAATAGGAACATATTCGCCATCACCAGAGCTTAGCGAAAGTCCGCCATCTAACGATATTTCACCGCTTAAGTCGGCTGCAAAATCTAGTCCACTTTGACCGCCATCTGGCGATGCAGAGTCCATTTTTGGGGCTTCCATTTGCGGCGGCGGCTCTTGTGGTTTGGGCGGCTTTTTCGGTTTACGATCTTTTTGTTGTACCTGCTGTTCTTGCTGCACACGCACAAAATCTAACACTTTCCCTTTTGCAGGATCTGTCAGCGCGCTTCCACCGGATTCAATTAACGACTGCATTAAGAAAAACAACCCAAGGGTGATGACTGCTGCAGCAAAAATCGCAATAATATATCGAAACATAATCTAGTCTTCAGTTGCCACGGCTGCATCATCAATACCAGCAGCTCTGGTGGCGTCTAATACTTTCATCAGCGTTTCAGTAGTCGACTTTTTGTCGGCCTGTATTACCACAGAACCCTGCGGGTTTTCAGCATGCAAACGTTCAATATTGGCTTGTACGGCACGAACATCTATACGACGTTTGTTTATCCAAATCTCGTTTTTAGCACTAATCGCCACCAATATGCTGGCTTTATCTTTTTTCACAGCAGTAGAGGCTTCTGGGCGATTTACATCAATACCCGACTCTTTCACAAAAGAAGCTGTCACGATAAAGAAAATAAGCATTATAAACACTACGTCTAGCATGGGTGTCATATCGATGTTTGCTTCTTCTTCGTCCATCAAGTTTTGAAAAT
>JBLHMY010000031.1:0-17564 GCA_047621065.1 Glaciecola sp.
ACCACCGCGCCTGGACGTAAGTTTTGAGGTGTAGTAATTATTTCTGCGCGAGCTTGAAGTGTGCGCGAGCTGGTGTTTAGCTGCTGGTTAAGGGCGACCAAGGTAGCTGAAATCGGGGGATTGTCCGCTACTTTGGCACTTACATTAATCAGAGTACCCAGTGCAATGTTAGCGTATATTTGGGGCAAGTTGAAATCGACCCATACACCCTTGTCTTCACCTGTAATATTAACCAATATTGTATTTGCAGCAAGGTAGGTACCTACTTGCCAATCGTGAATACTGCTATAGCCGGTAAAGGGTGCCACTAATGTTTTTTTTGCAATGGTAGCTTCAATTGCACGGGCATGGGCCATGTTTACTGCTAGCTGTGCTTTGGCACGATCCAGTTGTTCTTTGGAAGAAGCTTGAACACTCACCAAGTCAGTAAAACGTTTTACTTCAAGTTTGGCCAAATCAATTTCAGCTTTAACCGCATCAAGCTCTGCCAATTCAGTATCTACGTTAAACTGCGCTAAAACATCGCCTTTATTGACTTTTGCGGCGGACCCTACATTAACTCGGGTGAGTATTCCTTCAATTTCGTTTCGCACATCAACGCTTAGTTTCGACTTTATTTCTCCTACTAGCGTTACAGTCGGTTGAAAACTAGACCACTGACTTAGCGTCGCCTTTACCGTTTCGCTCGACTCTGGAAAAGATTCACCAAAGGCAATTGCCGCTTTTATTTGCGTAAATTTTACAAAGCCCAAACCAGCAATAATTACCAACAGCGAGCTTATGGTAATTAGCCAACGTTTAAATTGAAGCATGTAGTCATTCCTTGCTCATTGCGAGAGTATATTTAAAGATTCCCATATTGGTCATCAATACGGCGAAAATGCCGCAGTAGAGCTTACAAAAATCATTAAATATAATTTACTTTTATAAATGCGTTGTATAAAAAGTGTACGCTAACAAATACTATTTTAAACAAGCTTTAGATAGTTCAGCTGATACTTAGCGTTTTTCTAATTTGGCATATGCAAGCATAAGCCACTTACTGCCAATATCATCGAAGTGAACTTGCACACGGCCATGTTCACCGCTGCCCTCATAGTTTAATACTGTTCCTTCGCCAAACTTTGCGTGCATTACGCGTTGTCCCAAAGAATAGCCGCTGTCTACAAATGAAGTATGCGAAGCTTGGCCACTAAAGCGATTGTAAACAGGCTGGGTAACCTGCGATCGCAAACGTATTTCTTCAATGAAATCGCTTGGGATCTCTCTAACAAAGCGCGATATTGTATGGTATTTATCTTGACCATATAAGCGTCGAGTTTCAGCGTAGGTTATTACCAGTTGTTGCATGGCGCGGGTCATGCCTACGTAGGCCAAGCGACGTTCTTCTTCGAGGCGGTCGGGTTCTTCATTGCTCATGTTGCTAGGAAACATGCCTTCTTCAACACCGGCTAAAACGACCAACGGAAATTCAAGGCCTTTCGAGCTGTGAATAGTCATAAGCTGCACCGCGTCTTGGTCTACATCGGCTTGAGCCTCGCCCGCTTCTAAACTGGCGTGTGCTAAAAAAGCCGCTAAGGGCGTCATGTCTTCGGTATCTTCGGGTATTTCAAACTGTTTAACGGCGGTTACGAGTTCTTGTAAGTTTTCTATTCTGGCTTGAGCCTTGTCGCCTTTCTCAGCTTGATACATTGCGTATAAACCCGAGCCCTTAATAACCGTATCTGCCTGCTCATGCAGAACCATCTCGTAGGTTTCTTTGGCCAGTTTGTCTAATGTTTGAAAAAAGCTTGCAAGCGCTTTTTCTGCACGCCCCGACAAGCGTTTCTCGCTGAGCATTGCTTGGCCAGCATCCCACATAGATTTGTCTTGCTCACGCGCAAATTGGCGAAGAATGCCTAAAGTTTTATCGCCTAAACCGCGAGCCGGTGTGTTCACAACGCGTTCAAATGCAGCGTCGTCTACGGGGTTACTAATTAGGCGTAAATAGCTTAAAGCGTCTTTAATTTCTTGGCGTTCAAAGAAGCGTAATCCACCGTATATTCGATATGGCATACGTTGATGCAATAAAGCTTCTTCAAGCACTCGCGATTGTGCGTTATTGCGATACAAAATAGCGCATTCGACTAAACTTGCGCCTTGTTCGTGAAAATCTTTTATGCGCGACACAATAAAGCGAGCTTCGTCTACTTCATTAAATCCTGCGTATAGGGCGATTTTTTTGCCTTCCTCGCCCTTAGTCCATAACTCTTTTCCCAAACGGCCGCTGTTGTTGCTAATAACCGCATTTGCCGCGCTCAATATATTGCTGGTAGAGCGGTAGTTTTGTTCAAGACGTATGGTTTGCGCATCGGGAAAGTCTTTTAAGAAGTGCGAAATGTTTTCTACATTAGCACCGCGCCAACCGTATATTGATTGATCGTCGTCGCCTACAATAATCATGTTATTGTCTTGGGTAGTGAGTAGCTTAAGCCACGCGTATTGGATGTTATTGGTGTCTTGGAATTCGTCAACTAATATTGCGCGAAAGCGTTTTTGGTAATGTTTTTTGAGTGATTCGTTGTCGCGAATTGTCTCAAAACAACGCAGTAATAGTTCAGCAAAGTCAACCAAGCCAGAACGTTGGCAGGCATCTTCATATGCCTTATAAATATCACGCATTTTCTTTTGTGTTGGGTCGTCGAAAGTTTCTACTTGCGCTGCGCGAAGGCCTTCATCTTTGTTGCCATTTATGTACCACTGCACTTGTTTTGGTGGCCAATGTTTTTCGTCTAAATTGAGCGCTTTAATGAGTCTTTTTACCAATCGATATTGGTCATCGCTGTCTAAAATAGTAAAGTTCTGCGGAAGTTTTGCTTCTTCATAATGCAGCCTAAGCAGCCTATGAGCCAAGCCGTGGAAGGTCCCCATCCACATGTTTTTAAGAGAATTACCCATAAGTTTTTCAACTCGTGAGCGCATTTCTTTAGCAGCTTTATTGGTAAAGGTTACTGCCAATACGCCAAAAGGCGAAATATGCTCAACTTCAATGAGCCAGGCAATTCTATGAACTAATACACGCGTTTTACCGCTTCCTGCGCCTGCTAGTATGAGCATGTTTTGATTGACTGCACCTACAGCCTCTCGCTGTTTATCGTTTAGTTCATCAAGAAGCAGTGATACATCCATTCAATAACCTTTATGTGTGCGTGTAAGTTGGTGTAAAATATTTTTCAAGGTTACTAAATATATCAAAAAAACAATAAAAAAGCTGTCTATTTATACAGTATTTTATTTGGGACGACTTTTACTGATCACATCGCCTAAACTTGCATACTGATTAGCGCCTAATCTAGCTAAGGGATTCACGGCCAAAGCATCTACATATAGCCGATTGTTATTTTCAGATATTACGCTGTCGTCAACATATAAAGAGATTGCTTGGGCAAAAACAAGCTGTTGCTGTACATTCCCAATTTGACTTGTGCTGTGCACTTTACATAAATACGCAATAGGGCAGCCAGCTATCCGTTTTAGTGGCCAATCGGCGTGCTCGACTAAGGTAATGTCATTATTGGTTATTTCACTTACCCCATAGTTCAAGGTGGCCGCCGTAGCGGTTACCATGTCTGCTTGCAGCGCATGCGCAATATGAATTACGCAATAAGCCCCTTCAACTAAATTGGTGGCAGTGTCTTTAAACGAACCATCAGGTTTTTTACCCATCGACAACATACACAAAGGTGGGTCTGAACATACAGCATTAAAATATGAAAAAGGGGCTAGGTTCATGCTGGCGTTACTATTTTTTGTGAGTGCCCAAGCAATAGGGCGAGGGATAATAGTTTGCGTCATTAAATGGTAAACGCTGGTGCTAGACATGTTCGATAAATCAATATTCAATGGGGTGTCCTTTTAAGTTTTGTAATTGTACGCTAGTGGTAATAAATACATGTTACTGTTTAACGTTTACTAATATACTGTTTTTTATAAGTATATTTTTCTAGTGTAAAAAATATGCTGTTTATAGAAAAATTATTTCAAGAGCTTATTCATTTATTTATATTTTAGCACTACAATGCGTACTATACGTTGGGTATTTATTATGGCAGACGAGTATTATGGGTAAAGACAATCGTGTTAAATTAGACGACTTTGATGAAGAAGAATTAGCACAATCATAAAAAAATAAAAGCGCCGCTAACATTCGAGCTGAGCTTGAAAAAAAGCAGCGAGAAAAAAGATTAAAAAACACTGAATCAAAAAATCGACATCAACCAGAGCCTTCAGCTGATAAAGATGGCTAAATGATTCTTAAGCACGTTGGCCTTGGACTCACCATTATAGCCATTTTTTGTTTTGTACCGGGCATTATTTTGCCCATGTTCGTGCTGAACATGGACATGGCGGTTGCGCTATCGGGAGCTGGGTTTACTTCACAAATTATTGATAAAGAGCTGTCTATTGTTGCCACTGTAAATGAGCTATGGCGAGACCACCGATACCTTGTGTCGATACTAATATTCGCGTTTTCAATCGTTATACCTATTGCTAAAACAGCACTTGTCACAGCTGTGTATTGCATGCGTAATGTTGCTAAGCAGCGCAAACTAATCAATATAGTGGCTACGGTGGGTAAATGGTCAATGGCAGACGTTTTTGTGGTTGCTGTATTCCTAGCGATTCTATCGACTAATCACGCTGAGAATACCCAGTCACAAGAGCTCACTTTTTTTGGAATGAAAATAGCCTTCGAAATGAGTACTCAAACTCTGTCGAATGTAGGGCAAGGCTTTTATTATTTTGTCGGATATTGTGTATTATCGCTAATTGGCAGCCAGTTGATTTTGAAAAGCATAAGCGGTGAAAAAAACAAACACGCGCATACAATTTAAATGGCGATAGTAAACGCTTGGCTCAGTAAAAAGCCTGCGCTAAAAGATACACGCAGGTTTTCTCATTTTGTCGATGTTTTATCTTCAAATACATTTTGCTGCATAGAGTCACATGGCATATCACAGTTAGGCTTTCCAACTACCTTAGCGGGTACGCCCACAACGGTCATGCATGGGGGCACACTTTTTAATACAACACTACCCGCACCCACTTTAGATCCTCTGCCAATTTCGATATTACCTAATATTTTGGCACCCGAGCCAATCATCACGCCTTCTCGCACTTTAGGATGGCGATCGCCCGACTCGCTGCCGGTTCCGCCTAATGTTACTTCTTGCAAAATTGATACGTTATTTTCAACTACTGCGGTTTCGCCAATAACAATGCCAGTAGCGTGATCAAACATTACGCCTTTGCCTATTTGAGCGGCAGGATGAATGTCTACAGAAAACACTTCCGAGTTACGACTTTGTATAAAAAGCGCAAGTTCTTTACGGCCATTTTGCCATAAATAGTGTGCTAAACGGTGCACCTGTAGGGCTTGAAACCCTTTAAAGTGGATTAGCACGGGTAAATAGTTTGAAACGGCAGGATCTCTTGCCACAAAGGCTTGTGCATCGGCAACCGCAGCCTCAACCATAGATGGCTTAAGCAAATACGCTTGATCAAAAATTTCGCTTACCGCAATAGCGGGCATTACACTATCGCTAACCTTATTAGACAAAATGAAGCTTAATGATGTTTCAAAATTATGATGGCTTTGCACGCATGCGTGCAAGTAGCTTGCAAGCATAGGTTCTTTCACTGAGACCAATTTGGCCTCTTGTTTAAGGGCCAGCCAAAAGGCTTCGCTACTAATAATATCTGGCATAAATGCATCTTGTTTTTATTGATAACTGATAAGCAGTGTAGAACAATTCATGTTGTCATCCAACGCTATATCAAAGTTAATTTAAGCTGGCGGTGACCGCGCTTTGTTTAAGAACACAGCCTCGAATATGGATTGAATAAGTTTTTGAGCATACAAATCCCAAGTGCAAGCACATTTTTAGACCGTAATACCTAATGAATTCTATCCATCGATATCAAAAATAACAGCTAGTCAATTTTTGTAAGCAAAATGTCATGTTTTTTATAGTATTGCTACAACACTTCACTACTTTGCTAATACTTCGTCAATGTCGTTAGCACAATTACGATTGCTCAATTTCTGGTTGTCGTCGCCCCACACCCGATTGACTATTTGACCGCGTTTAACACCAACTCTTTGGCTGAGCTTGTTTGCCCATTTAAGCACATTAGTGTAGCTGTTAACGCCTAAAAATTCGCCGGCTTCATATATTTTACCCTGCACTAGCAAGCCATACCAAGGCCATATAGCGATATCGGCAATGGTGAACTCGTCGCCAGCAATATACTCATTTTTAGCCAACTGTTGGTCAAGCACATCAAGCTGGCGCTTTACTTCCATTGCATAGCGGTTAATAGGATATTCATACTTTTGAGGTGCGTAAGCATAAAAGTGGCCGAAGCCGCCGCCTAAGAATGGTGCACTTCCCATTTGCCACATTAACCAAGACATAACTTCGGCTCGTTTAGCGGTGTCGTCAGGCAAAAAATGTCCAAACTTTTCAGCTAAATGTATCAGTATCGCACCTGACTCAAATATTCTAAGCGGCTGTGCGCCGCTGCGGTCCAGCAAGGCTGGAATTTTTGAATTAGGATTAATAGCCACAAAGTCGTTACCAAACTGTTCGCCCTCTTGAATATTAACAATGTAGGCGTCGTACTCGGCGTCTTTTATACCTAGCGCGAGTAATTCTTCAAACATAATGGTAACTTTTACTCCATTAGGTGTGGCCAGTGAGTGTAATTGGAACGGGTGCTTGCCTATTGGTAATTCTAGGTCGTGAGTTGCACCTGATACAGGGCGATTAATATTCGCAAACTTACCGCCGCTTGATTTGTCCCATGTCCACACTTTTGGTGGTTGATACGTATTGTCGCTCATAAATGCCTGCCGTTTTTATCAATCTAATTAATAGTATATGAATGATTTTGTAAAATGAAAGGACTGTGGTGTAAATAATGTCTCTATTATTATTTAACTAGACTAATGTCATTTGCGATCCGCTACAATAGTCACTGTATGGGTCACTAGCGCTTCTTAATAAGTTTGTATAAGTCTTTTAATTCGCTTAGCTGGACATGAGGCAGTATCGAGACCTCTTCATTGCGCAAATGCATGGATCGGTTTACGGCTAACCACGCAGTTTGATAGCCTGCATCAGTGGCACCTTGTATATCTTTTTCTAGATCATCACCCACGTGGAGTATATTTTCATTTGGAATATTTAAGCTTGCTGATACGTAGTCAAACATAGCTCGATGAGGTTTCATTTGATGGCTAGAACTCGCATGCACAATGCAGCTAAAATATTTTTCAATGCCTATGGCTTTGCAATTAACATTGCCGTTAGTAATAGCCGCAATAGGCAACTTTTTTGCTAGTTTTTTCAAAATTTTACGTGCCGATTTATGCACTTTGAAATCGCTACGCTTAAAGTAGAAATAATCAAAACAATCGGTAACCGCTTCCGATATTAAGTGACTAGGCATACCGGCTAACAAAAATCCTTTGGTCATAACAGTGGCGCGCAATAGGCCTAAATCATTGAACAATTTAGGTTGTTCTTTAAGGGCAGTTGTACGAATGTCTTGCCATTGTGTTTGCGTAATGACTGAAGCCACAGGGTAATACTGTGTAATGTATTCGCTTAATCCGCGCTCTGCTTCATAAATATAGGGCATGTTGTCATACAAAGTGTCGTCTAAATCAAAAGATATTGCCCTAATATGAGACAGCGGTTTATACACAATCATTTTTTACGCGCTCGCGGGTGTGCATTGTCATATACCTCACTTAAATGTTGAAAGTTTAAATGGGTGTATACTTGGGTAGTCGACAAATTAGCATGGCCCAGCAATTCTTGTACTCCGCGCAAATCGTTACTCGATTCGAGCACGTGCGTTGCAAAAGAATGACGCAAGGTGTGAGGGCTTATTTGTTGATATAAGGTTTGATGTTTCGCCCATTTGTCTAACCTATTAGCGACTTGGCGGTTAGACAAACGAGTTTGCCTGATGGATATAAACAGCGCGGGCTCAACAGAGAAATCAACAACATCTTCGCGTAAAGGTAAATATGCGTCAATTGCCTGCTGTGCTTTACTACCAATGGGCAATATACGTTGTTTGTTGCCTTTGCCAGTTACTTTAAGCGTACCATCACCGAGCAAATCAATATGCATTAGTCCGGTTAGTTCCGATAGTCGCAGACCACATCCATACATAACTTCAAATAAACATTTGTCACGCAAACTAAGAAAGTCGTCGCCCTCAAAGTTCAATAAGCTACCAACTTCGTCTACATTCAAATATTTGGGCAGTGGTTTGTTTTGTTTAACTGAATGAATATTATCAAGGGGGTTGTTGGGCAGTACTTTTTTCTTTACCAAAAAGCGACAAAAGTTACGTAATACAGTGAGCCGTAAATTAATAGTGCGAGCCGATAGACCCTCTTTATTTGCCTGTTGCAGTATGCGTTTGGCAATGATGGGAGTGAGTTGAGTCCATGTCGATATTCGAATATGTTTAACGACGGTCTGTAATTGACGCGTATAGCTTTTTACCGTGTGGGGTGATAATTGGCGCTCAACTTTGCACTCTTGAATATAGATGTTTATCCAAGTGTCTAAGTCGGTGGCGTCAGCATGCATATAATCTAGCGTAACCTGTTTACATGGAAATTAAGATTTTTGCGTAAATAATCTACCAGTACGGTGTCCATGTCAGGCTGAAAATGCAAAGGATCTTTACTCGCTATAGCTAACAAACCAATGGTTGGCTGTTTACTTTGCGCACACACGCTATTTGATTGCGCATGTTGCATAGTTTGGCTTTCACTTAGTAACACTAATGCAACTGATTCAGCTTTTGCTTTTGGAAACAGCGCGCTTTTCTCAATAGTGCCAACGCGGCCGAAGTAAAAAGGCTGACGTGCTAGTTTTTTGTCGAAAAGTGAGCGTTGCTGAATTTCAGAAAGCGGCTGCTGCTGGGTATCTTCATCATTGAGTAAGACTATACGAACCGCTTCAAGACCTAAAGTGCCCACCAAGTGTTTGTTTAAGCTAGCGTCTAATTCTGAAAAACAGGTAGCTTTGGCTAAATCTAAATTTAACTCGGCATAGGTTGTATAAATTATTTCATTCTGGCGGGCGTTGGTTACCATTTCTTCTAACCGAGACTTTAATTGTTTTATTTTTTCACGGGCCTGAGTAGCTTGAATTTGGGTTAACGAAACCACCCCGTTTTCTTGCAGATGCACTTGAATTTGCACTAATAAATCGGAGTTGTCGGTTAAAAAAGTAGGGTTGGCTAATAGGTACTTAGCAACCATGTCTTTGTTTGTCACCGACACCATACCATCAATGTCTTGCAGTGACGATTGCGGGCTGCTCGATTCTGCGTTTGACTGGTCTGTCATATTAATATTTGTCCATCGTATATGTGTTCTGCTGGGCCTGTCATTTTCAACATGGAGTCACCGCCCTGCCAGCGTATTTTAAGTTCACCGCCAAGAAGCACCACTTTAACATCTTGGCCAAGTTTATTCTGCATTTGCCCTATTGCAACGGCTGCGCATGCTCCACTGCCGCAGGCTAGTGTCTCGCCAGAGCCACGTTCATAAACTCTAAGTTTAATTTCATGTTTATTGACTATTTGCATGAAACCAACGTTAACACCTTCGCTGAAACGTTCATGTTTACCTAAAATAGGCCCTATATTATTTATGTCTATGTTGTTTATATCGGCTACTTCAATCACGCAGTGCGGATTGCCCATAGACGCAACACCGCAGAAAAAAGTTTGCTCGGCCTCTCTAATTATATACGTATTTTCTTGTTTGTTGGCTTTAAACGGCACATGTTCAGGAACAAAATTAGGTTTGCCCATATTGACAGTCACATTACCGTCTTTTTCAAGATATAAAATCATGCGACCTGATTTGGTACTCACGCTTATTTTATTACGATTAATTAAGCCTTTGTTTTTTACAAAACGGGCAAAGCAGCGAGCACCATTGCCGCATTGAGAGACTTCGCTACCATCGGCGTTGAAAATACGATAGTGAAAATCTTGTTCAGGGTCGTATGGGGGTTCTACTAATAGCAGTTGGTCAAAACCAATACCAAAGTTACGATCTGCTAATGAAATTATTTTTTCTTTTGAAAAAAAGACGTTTTGTGTAATGTTATCAATTACTACAAAGTCGTTTCCTAAACCATGCATTTTAGAAAAATGTATAAGACTCTTTCTATGCTTTTGAGCAAAGCGTTGCTCGTTATGGGAATAATTACTGTCGTTTTGCATAACTTAATTAGGCACCCTTTGTTCGCCCTTCCAAAGGTCGCTTAAGGTTTCACGCTGCCGCACAACATATACTTGCTCGCCGTCCACCATAATTTCTGGACAACGGCAGCGGCTGTTGTAATTACTGGCCATAACAAACCCGTATGCGCCGGCACTTTTTACCGCTAAGTAGTCGTTTGGTTCAATATTTAGCATACGATCTTTGCCTAAAAAATCACCAGTTTCACAAACAGGACCAACCACGTCGTAGATTTTGCCGGGTCCTTCACGCACGTTTGTGGGCTCTATTTTTTGCCATGCATTATAAAGTGCTGGTCGAATTAAATCGTTCATTGCGGCATCTACAATTGCGAAGTTTTTTTCTTCGCCTTGTTTTAAAAACTCCACTTTGGTGACTAAAATGCCAGCATTTGCGGCTATGGCACGGCCAGGCTCCAGTATAAGCAAAAGATCTTCGCGACCGTGCATCTTTTCAGCCATGGCTGCCGCATATTCGTTTGGATGAGGAGGTGCTTCGTCGTTGTACTTTACGCCCAAGCCGCCGCCTACATCTAAGTGGGCAATATGAATGCCTTTTTTAGCGAGCTCGTCAATTAATGCTAATAATCGTTCAAGAGTATCCACAAAGGGTGAAAGGTCTGTTATTTGGGAACCTATATGACAATCCATGCCTTGTATATCTATGTTCGACAAGCCATTGGCATATTCGTAAGCTTGAATAGCATCGTCTTTGGCGATACCGAACTTATTTGCTTTTAGACCTGTTGAAATATAAGGGTGTGTTTTTGCGTCTACATCGGGGTTAATCCGCAGTGATATGCGCGCTTGCTGGCCCTTTTCTTTTGCAACGGTGTTAATTCTATCGAGTTCAGGAATGGACTCTACATTAAAGCACTTTATACCTTGGTCAAGCGCATAAATAATTTCGCCTTGGGTCTTTGCCACGCCTGAAAAGACTACTTTTGATGGGTCGCCACCGGCTTCAATTACGCGTGCAAGTTCACCGCCCGATACAATATCAAAACCCGAACCTAGCTTTGCTAATACCGATAATACACCTATATTTGAATTCGCTTTAACAGCATAACAAATTAAATGTTTGTGAGCGCTTACTGCATTATTGAATGCATGCCAATGGCGCTCTAAAGTTGCCCTAGAATAAATATAGGCGGGGGTGCCGTGGGTCGCAATAATATCGTCAACGGCTATTTCTTCAGCGAAAAGTTGACTGCCCTTATACGTAAAAAAATCCATAGCTTATGCTCCTTTATACGTAGGTAATGCATATGCTGCTGGCGTTGCTATTTCAGAAGCTGTTGGAGTGGCTGGTACTGCTGTGTTTTCGGGATTTTCCTGTGGCGAATAAAGTGGGCCTCGTTGGCCACAGCCGCTCAACACAAGCAATACAACGCCAATCACAGCCGTTATTTTCATGTAGCGCATAGGTCTAATTCAAAACAAATATAATTTCGCTAACCATGCCTTGAGCGCGCCAAAAAAGCAACCTTTTCGATTAGTTATTTGCGCTAATAAAAGACACTAGTTTAGCTTTGACTTGAATGGGGAATGTGCCTTATTGCCATAAAGATTGACAAATGATTGACAAATGATTGCAGTAAAATGGCAAACATCGTGTTTTATCTATTTTACCAGGCTGGTGCAGTTTGTTAGAAAATTAATTTTTATTACCAACTTGGTGTGCAACCAGTTGTTATATCTTCAGCACTAAATGCATTTAATACTGAATACAAGGCCAATTTTGCAAAATATAGGCATTTGACAATTACTTATAGTATTCGCACAAGGGTTTTTGCTGCTCTACAGGTCGTATAATGTTCTCTTTATTCAAGTACCTTTATCGTTATCAGTGCAATTGTGGCGCCCAAGCTGGCACCTAGAATTACGTCTATTGGAAAATGGACTCGTAGTACAATTCTCGATAGACCTACCGCACTGGCCCAAATAAAGCCGGGGATAATCGTAATTGGATATAAATATCCGACTATTGTTGCCATTAAAAAAGCCGCTGCGGTATGTCCCGAAGGTAAGCTGAATTTATCGCCGGGCACTACAAATGCCTCTAAGTACATAATTAAATTGCAGGGACGAGGGCGTTTAAATATATGTTTGAGCATTAAATATAGAGGTACCTCCAGTGTATATGCCACAAGAGCTGTGTAAAAAAGTAACAGGCCGTGAGTGTTGTCTACAAAAAACATTAGGGCCAACAGTACAGGATACAAATGACCATCAGCGCTTTTTGAAATCGAATGAAACAACTTCGGTAATCGTCTGCCTGGTTGAGTTCGATGGTGCGACGCTATCCACATAAAGGCTCGTTCATCTATTGCTGCAATTCGCTTCACAAGTTTATTCGCAAAATAGGATTTTGTGAACTAACAGTAAGTAATTTGTATGACTAATGCGTGACAAAATTACGAAGAAAATATGACAGTATAGTCAATTTAGGATTGGGCTATTTCAGGTGTGCCCACTAGTTTGTTCAAAAGTACAAAAAATGTGCTAGGGTTATGCAAATTAGATCTACTATATTTTAAGGAATAGCTATGCAATTTAACACTTCTGAAATATGCGATATGTTTGCCGATAGTGTTGATGTAGTCGACCCAATATTCACCAACTACGGTGCTAGGTTTGTTTATTGTGGTGAAATAACTACTATTAAGTGTTACGAGGACCGCGGCTTGGTCGACAAAATGCTGGCTACAAATGGAATGGGTAAAGTATTACTTATTGATGGCGGTGGTTCACTAAGGCGTGCCTTAATTGATGCTGAAAATATACAATTAGCCTTAGAAAACGACTGGGAGGGTATTGTTTGTTATGGCGCGGTTCGTGATATCGATTTACTTGAAGAGTACGACATAGGTATTCATGCTATAGGCGCAATTCCGGTAAGCGCCGATACCAAAGAAATTGGTGATTTAGATGTAGCGGTTAATTTTGCCAGCGTTACTTTTTTACCGGAAGATCATCTATATGCAGATAACACCGGTATAGTGCTATCAGCAGAAGCGCTTGATTTTGACTAGTGTCATTATTAATGAATATTTTGTATTGCAGCTTGGAGTTGTGCAAGGCTTGTTTCGCCTTTTACTAAAAAGTCTGAAACGCATTTGTGCGACATCGCGCGTTCAAAATTATCAGCGCGGTCAGATGACGAGTAAACAAAAATAGCGCATCCAAGTTTAGACAGCCTGCTATTGGCGTTTGAATATGCATCCAAGAAAGTAAATCCATCCATTGTGGGCATATTTAAATCTAAAAAAATCACTGTTGGTGGGAAGTCGTTACCAAATAACTCAGAGTTTGTAACTTTATCTTCAAGAAATGCGATAGCCGTTGAGCCATCGTTTTGTTCAAAAACATGCCTTACTCCGAGCATTTTCATCTGCCTATTTAGCAAGTATCGATTGGTTTCACTATTGTCTATAATTAACGCAGTGATCCTCCGTTTCATTGTTCTTCCTTGGCATCAATCGCCACTTTATTTACCTCTATCATACAAGGTATTCGAATAGTAACAGCACTGCCTTGTGGGTCAGATGACAGCGATATAGTGCCATCCAACGATTCTATATGTTTTTTGACTATCGCCAGTCCCAGCCCTGTACCTTTGCTTACTTGGGGGTGGAAGCGTTTGAACATTTCGAATACTTCGCTGTGTATTTGTTCTGGAAAGCCTAATCCATTGTCACTAATTATTATGGTCAACGTTTTATTGCTATGCTTAACATCCATAAAAACATATTTAGCAGGCTTATTATTGTCGTTATATTTTATTGCATTACTGGTTAAGTTTTGCAGTATTTGCGTGAGTCTTGACCGTGAGGATTGAATCAGTAAATTGCTTTGTATCATCGAACGGATTTCAACTTTTTCTGCAGCGGCATCTTTTTTGAATTGTTCGCATATGGTGGTCGCTAAGGCAGATAAATTGACAATTTCTGACTTTATTTGTTGCTGTGAGGCTTGCGTTAATAAAAGTATGTTTTTAACCAATGATTCAAGCCGTATCATTTCGTGTTCAATTTTAATCACATCTTGAATTGCCATTTGAGTGTTGCCGTCAGCGAGGTCGTGCTGAACAATTTGAGCCAGCGCTTTTGCTGCTATAATTGGAGATTTCAGATCATGAGATGTTCGGTAGGCAAATTGAGATAATTCACTATTTGCCTTCACAAGTAAAGTAGTCCGCTGCGCAACGGTGTCTTCTAAAGACGCGTTAACCTGCTCTTGTACGACTAATTCTTTTGCCCTAATTAAGGCTAAATCTAGCAACTCCTTCAGCTCGCCGCTTGCAACAGATTGAAAAGAATCGGTTGATTTACTTTTGAGCACCTTAATTACGTTGGCAATTGAAGCGGTAATACTGCGCGACATAAAGCTAATAAATACTATATTAAATAAAGATATTGTGATGACCAGCACGATACAGACTTTTACTAAAAAGCTAACCGTTTGCGTGATAGGTTGTTCAAAATTTGCGGAATTTTGCGTAAATACAATGGCGTTATTTTTAATGCCTTTAACAAATGTATTTTTATCGATTTTATGCGCAGTATAGTCTGCTAATAATTGAAATGCTGCATTAGCATCCACGATGTCTTTCTCACACAGTTTGTATGCGGTATAAGTGCCAATCATTTTCATGATCAACATCTCGATATTGCTCACTAGGGCCAAACATTCAAGGGACTGTTTTTTAATATTAACGACCGTTTCGCGCATTTGTGCGAAAACTTTAGACTCTTCTTTAAAGACCCTTTCGCTTGTCTCATTTTCATAATTGAATACTTGGCTAGTGAATTCAGCACTGTATTTTAAATGTAGTGTATTTAGTTGATGAAAGGTGGCGCCTTTTGATAGCTCAAACACTGACCACAAAGTTGCACTTACGCCCACGATGGTAAGTAAAACAATCACGGACAGTTTATTTGATATTTTCATTGTTACGGATGTCGCTTATCTTTCATAGATAGTGATGTAAATGCGGTGACGAAAAGTAACTCCACCCAGAAGCATTTTAAAGTATGCTCCTTTACATTAACAATAACAATTATACTAAAGGACAGTTGTTAGGTGGTTAAGTGAGCAAGCAGGTTTGATTGTGATACTCCAATAGAAAGGAGTTAACGACTATTTGAGGAAAGAAAATAAGTAGGTATCGCGCTTGTAAAAGGGTGTATTTTTCAAAACACCCTTTTATATGATTTGTTGGAGCTATTTATTAGGTTTACTATTATTGCTTAAACGTTTCATTTAAGTGTGCTGCAATCCTAACGCCCGCTTGTTGCAAGCGCAACTTCATCACAGGTGTGTGATCGAACAAATACTGCCACGACAAGTTATCACTATCAGGGTAAATGGTATCTCTAATTTTCACGCTTTCTGCAATATATACGAGTGGATCGGTAGTTTGCCAAGCGGCTGCTTGTTCAGCAGAAATTTTGGGTACTAAAAAGTCATACCACTCTGTGTACGACAATGTCCGGCGGTCAATCAGACCTGAATCCCATACGCGATGAAGGTTAGAGTCTTCCCCAAAAAACTCTACTTTTACATCGTTGCCACCTCGGTCAGTGCCGTCACCGGCGTGTAACGGTTGATGCAAGTCACCAATTATATGTACTATCATTTTAAGCGCTAGTTGTTTGTCGGTTATTGATGAAACTGGATCTTTTAGGGTTTTTGTATACATTTGAATAGCGGTGTATGAGTCGCCTTTTTCAGGTGCGCCCACTTCACTGTATGTTTTGCCCTTTGGGACTGTTACATAGTGATATGGCCCCGCGACCTTTTGCCAATAATGTGCTGGATTAGATCTGTTTTCATCCGCGTAGGTACTTATTTCTGCCAGACCTTCATTTTCTAATATAAGTGATATTGCAACACTTGCCTCAGGACTTAGATATAGCTCAGCAATTTGACCGGTAACGCGATGCCCGGTTTGGCCCCAAGCGTGCACCATTTGCGAATAAGAAGAGGCAGCTAGCATGCCTGCTAATATTAGTGACTTTGCAATTTTCATATTTTATCTCCAAATTTTAATTTTGTATAAACGCCAGTGTTTTGTGCCTGCACATCTTTAGGCAATTGAAAGTCCCACGGTTATTGCTTTAGCTATTTACTTTTTCTAATGCATTTAATATTTTTTGGTGAATACCGTCAAAACCGCCATTACTCATGACTAATACATGCGTGCCAGACTTGGCAGACTTGGCAACGGCATCTACTATAGTTTGAACTGACTTATGCGGCACAACTTCAACTTTGCTGTTGTCAATCACATCTTGTAGTGACCACAGCAATTGCTCTGGTTCGAGCAAATGAACCACATCAGCTTGTTCCCAAGATTTTGATAATTGATTCTTATGTACCCCCATACGCATTGTGCTGGAGCGAGGTTCAACTATTGCGATAATATTCTGGTTACCTACTTTGTTTCGTAAACCTTCAATAGTGGTTTCAATTGCAGTTGGGTGGTGCGCGAAATCGTCATAAACCGTAATGCCATTCACCACGCCTTTAATTTCCATGCGGCGTTTTACATTTTTAAAGGTCGCCATAGCACTTATTGCATCTTGAATTTGCACACCGGCATGATACGCCGCTGCAATTGCCATTAATGCATTATTCATGTTGTGCTCGCCAATAAGCGACCATTTTAACGTCGCACTAAATTCACCGCTATTGGCTACCTTGGGGTCGCCTTTGTGAGTGAGTATAAACTCACTGCAATCTGAGCGTGTTTTAGTGGCGCTCCATTGTGCTTTGTTCGCATCGCCAATAAAGCCTTGCTCGCTCCAGCAACCCATCTCTAATACCGACTCTAAATTAGGTTCAGCGGCTGGGGATAATATCAGACCATTTGCGGGAACCGTTCTGACCAAATGATGAAACTGCTTTTTTATCGCACCTAAATCTTCAAAAATATCGGCGTGGTCAAATTCGAGATTGTTCAAAACAAGCGTGCGAGGGCGATAATGAACGAACTTTGAGCGCTTGTCGAAAAAAGCGCTGTCGTATTCATCGGCTTCGATTACAAAAAAAGGTGATTCACCTACTCGTGCGGAAATACCAAAATTCTCGGGTACCCCCCCTATTAAAAACCCGGGCGATAAGCCGGCCGATTCCATGATCCACGCAAGCATGCTGCTAGTGGATGTTTTGCCATGTGTGCCAGCAACAGCCAGCACCCATCGGCCTTTTAAAAGATTATCTAGTAGCCACTG
>JBLHMY010000032.1:0-17283 GCA_047621065.1 Glaciecola sp.
AAAACTGTTGCCATAAATAGAACCACCTGGGTTATACCAAGGAAAATCGCGTGCAAACACAATGTCACGTTTGTTCCACGATACACCACCAATGATTGAGGCTTTGTCGGTAGAAGTACCAAAGACTACAGACCCTTCTTCGCGGTCTCCGCCTTCATGTTCAATTTGAGAAGCACCAAGTTTAATTTCAACACCGTTAAAGTCTTTGCGAGTAATGATGTTAATTACACCACCAATTGCGTCAGAACCATAAATAGCAGAAGCACCATCAGTTAAGATTTCAACACGCTCAACAGCTGCAACCGGAATTGCATTCAGATCTTGTGATGAACCTGTAGAAGGTGACTTAGGTAAACGGCGTCCATCAATAAGTACCAATGTACGAGAAGCACCGAGCCCACGTAAGTTAACTGACGATACTCCCTGTGCAGAGGAACCAGACTGTGGGCGGAAAGAACCTGTAGAGTTAAACGATGTGTTACGAAGTAAATCAGCAACAGATGTTTGACCTGAGAACTCTATCGCAGCGCGATCGATAACCGTTACCGGCAAAGAGCCTTCCATGTCTGCACGTCTAATACGTGAACCAGTAACCTGTATTTTCTCGACAGACTCTTCGACTTCAGCTTCTTCTTGTGCAACTGCTGCACCAGAAAGGCTAAGAACCGACATTGAGCCGAATGCGAGTGCTAGCGAAATAGACTTCGCTATTTTATTGTTTGTAAACATTTAATGTCTCCCTAGAGCACTATAAATAGTGGAAAAGTAATCGTTTAATACGATCTTTTATTATCGAGATAAAATCTCGTATATGGATATTAAACGTAACTGTATACCGCGGTCAACCCAATGTTCACAGGTTTTTTAGTAAGTTCAATAAATATTCTGTATTTTTTGAAACATTTCTTTACATAAAAACTAATAGTGGCAGGACTTTAGGACTAACTGGTCTGATGTTCGTCTTTTATAACAAGGTATATTAAATAAAGAAATTAAACATAAATTTAACAGCTTATTAACCTAATAACTTAAGTTTACAGGAGGCTTTGGATACTTTTTGTCATTTCTTTTATAGTTAAATAGCTTTTTTTAAGCACTTTACAACGTAAATTTAAAAAAAAAAGCAAATTTACATGTAAAAATATAGACTAAAATGATTAACACACTAATTTGAGCATGAGCAGACATTATTAAACAACGACATATTTTTACATGCGCAAAACAAGCTCAAATCCTATATCAACTTAAGCGAGAATAAGCATGCTAAATTGTTTGCACCTTAGTGATCGTAAATGCGGTAACTCATACTACTGACATCGGTTTTGGTTTGGATATAAGTATTTATTTACGCGATAAGATATGCATATAAGAATTTGTCTTTACGCTATTCAAATAGAGCGCGGTGCAGAGTTTTGACTATTTCTTCACTGTCGTTTTTACTCACCACAAAAGACAAGTTATGTACGTTTGCACCAAAGCAAATCATGCGTAAATTAAAATCACCAATGGCAGCGAACACCCTTGAAGAAACTCCTGCCTCACTGTGCATATTATTTCCCACAACGGTCACAACATCAAAATCGCGCTCAATAGCAACCTCACAAATATTGCTAAGCTCTACAATGGTCTCTTTATTCATTTTTTCAGACATAGAGTTTGGAGGATTATCTAAAGTAAATGATACCGCAATTTCGGAGGTGGTAATCAGGTCAACGCTTAAATCGTGTTTTGCAATAATATGAAATACTCTTTCCAAAAAACCTTGCGCATACATCATTTTAGGTGTTTTGACAGTTACCAACACCTGATCTTTCCTTCGGGTAATTGCTCTGAAGGCGGGTTCGTATTGGCAATTACGTTTAATCCACGTGCCGCCTTTTTCTGGCTCACTACTTGAGCCAACGAATACTTGGATATTTTGTCTTAGTGCAGGCTCCATTGTAGCCGGATGTAAGACCTTAGCGCCAAATGTAGCCATTTCGGCCGCTTCTTCAAAGCTAAGTTCAGGTAAAGGTCGCGCTTTGTCAGTAATACGAGGATCGGTGGTGTATACCCCAATCACGTCGGTCCATATTTCGCAGGTCTGCGCGCCTAACGCCTCAGCAAGTAAGGCTGCTGTAAAATCAGAGCCTCCTCTGCCTAGCGTTGTCGTTCTGCCATGTGCATCGGCTCCCACAAACCCTTGGGTAACCACAATATGTTGTTCGAGCTCAGGGGCAAGCAACTGTTGTGACAACAGTTTAATGTTGACAATGTCGGGGATTGCCTCAGTAAAACGATCGTTGGTACGCATAACTTTTCGTATATCAAAATTTATTGCGTTTGCACCATGCTCTCTTAACACCGCCGCACACAACAAAGATGACATGCGCTCGCCCATAGACATAAGCGCATCTTTCAAATCATCTCTATAGTTAATTTCTTCGTGGCGTGCATAGTCGTTTAACTCGTCCAACAAACCAAACAGTTTATCATCAACTTCACTTGGTTTTTTTAACTTGTTTAAAATAGACAATTGGATCTTGCGAACACTTTCTACAACATCCGTTATTTGTTCAGATGTTAGAGCAATATTCGCCAGCATCACTAACTGATTGGTAACACCCGCAGCGGCACTAACTACCATCACTTTAGTATGCGCATTGTTAATAACAATTGACGCACAATTATTAATGGCGTGATAGTTGGCAACACTAGTTCCGCCAAATTTGGCGACATTTAACGATTGAGACATATGATTTTTCACCCTAAAAATTTCAAAATAGGCACTATAATAAATAATTTGTCTATTACGATTGGGACTCATAAACAATAAATAAAATTTTGACTGTTTTTATGCAGCGCTTCTTTTTATAAAACGCCTGTTTACCTAGTCACTGCTATGGAAGCAAGGTTACTTTATCACCTACACGAATATCTTGTTTAGCAAACCAACCTTTATTCATTTCAAGCGCATACAAAACTTTTGCCGACGAGCCAACAGGGTTAAGGTCGTGTGGCTGGAGTTGTTCAATATCAACTATGTTGCCTTGCTCATCAATGTAAGCAAGGTCAAGCGGAATGAAAGTGTTCTTCATCCAAATACTGCCAATCCTAGGGCTATCAAACTTAAATAGCATGCCACAATTTTCACATAGTTCGCGCCTAAACATCAAACCTAGCTGACGTTTTTGTGGTGTGTCTGCATATTCAACTCGAATATTAGTAGTGCTAACGGTTAATGCAATTTTATTGTCGCTAGTTTGTGACCTTAGCCATGCATCGACCTCTACGTCGCTCATAGCGTCAACATTTGTGCTTCCATCTTGGCTAGGGCTTGGCCTAGAAGCTTGCTTTTCTTGGCTTAGCGTATCAACAGCATTGGTAGGTTTTGCGCAAGCAGATGCACTAAGTACACATAGTAATCCAATAACTACCAGTAATGATTTTGAGGATGTTGTTAACATGCTGATTCCTTCAATAAAAAAGCCGAGTAGTGAACATACTAAACTCGGCTTTTGTGTTCCAAACGAAACTAACGCGTTTTACTCATTAGCTTGCCCAAAGTGACACTGTATTTACGCTAGATTTAAGCTAGGAATAATATTCGCTTTGGCTGCCTCTTCCGCTTTCTTAAACGACTCCATACGATCAAAGTTCAAATAACGGAAAACCTCAGAACTCATAGAGTCTATTTTGTTAGCGTATTCCATATATTCTTCTTTGCTGGGTATTTTACCTAAAATAGCACCTACCGCAGCAATTTCAGCTGAACATAAATAAACGTCAGCGCCATCACCTAATCGATTAGGGAAGTTACGAGTAGATGTAGACAACACCGTAGCACCAGCTAATACTCTGGCTTGATTACCCATACATAATGAACAGCCCGGCATTTCTGTTCTAACACCAGCACGGCCGTATATATTGTAATAGCCTTCTTCCATTAGCTGCGCTTTGTCCATTTTGGTGGGTGGTGAAATCCACAAACGTGTTGGCAAAGTGCCACCAAATTGTTCCAACAGTTTGCCCGCAGCCCTGAAGTGACCGATGTTAGTCATACATGACCCAATAAAGACTTCATCTATTTTATCACCCGCAACATCCGACAATGTTTTAGCATCGTCAGGGTCATTAGGGCAGCACAAAATGGGCTCGTCTATTTCGGCTAGGTCTATTTCAACTATTTCAGCATACTCAGCGTCTTTGTCGGCTTCCATTAAGACTGGATTCGCTAACCATTCTTCCATTTTCAATGCTCGACGCTCAATTGTACGTGGGTCGCCATAGCCTTCGTTAATCATCCAACGAAGCATAGTAATGTTTGAGCGCAAGTACTCGCCAATAGATTCTTTGGACATTTTAATGGTACAACCCGCTGCTGAACGTTCGGCTGAAGCATCTGACAGTTCAAATGCCTGCTCTACAGTTAAGTCTTCTAAGCCTTCTATTTCTAGGATGCGGCCTGAAAAAGCGTTAATTTTGCCTTTTTTGGCAACGGTCAACAATCCTTGCTTTATACCATAAAGCGGTATGGCATGAACTAAGTCACGCAAAGTAATACCCGGCTTCATTTTACCTTTAAAGCGCACCAATATTGATTCAGGCATATCTAAAGGCATGACACCCGTAGCCGCTGCAAAAGCGACTAAACCCGAGCCCGCCGGGAACGAAATACCCATTGGAAAACGTGTATGTGAATCACCGCCAGTACCTACCGTATCAGGTAATAACATACGATTTAACCACGAGTGGATAATACCGTCTCCTGGACGTAACGACACACCACCTCGATTCATAATAAAGTCGGGAAGTGTGTGCTGAGTTTCAATATCTACGGGCTTTGGATATGCCGCTGTGTGACAGAACGATTGCATGGTTAAGTCGGCTGAAAATCCTAAACAGGCTAAGTCTTTAAGTTCATCACGAGTCATAGGGCCGGTAGTGTCTTGTGAACCAACAGTAGTCATTTTAGGTTCACAATATGTTCCTGGACGCATACCCTCCATATCGCAAGCTTTACCTACCATTTTTTGGGCAAGTGTAAATCCAGCGTTGGTTGATTTAGGGACTTCTGGCACGCGGAAAATATCACTTACTGCAAGACCCAATGACTCGCGTGCTTTTTGTGTTAAGCCGCGACCAATTATAAGGTTGATACGGCCACCGGCACGAACTTCATCGAGCAATACTTTTGACTTGTAGCTGTACTGCGCAATAACTTCACCGCTGGCGGCATTTTTAATTACGCCCTCAAGTGGATGAATGTCAATTACGTCACCCATATTCATTTTTTCTACGTCGGCTTCAAATACCAATGCGCCGGCGTCTTCCATTGTATTGAAGAAAATAGGGGCGACTTTAGCACCAATGCAAATACCACCGCCACGTTTGTTAGGTACGCCTGGTAAATCTTCACCAAAGAACCATAACACCGAATTGGTTGCTGATTTACGTGATGAGCCTGTTCCTACCACATCACCTACAAATACAACGGGGTTACCCTGTGCTTTTATTTCGTCAATTTGTGCTAAAGGACCTACTTCTCCTTGTATTTCAGGTTCAAGACCGTCGCGACGCATTTTAAACATGGCTCTTGCGTGCAAAGGAATATCTGGCCGAGACCATGCGTCGGGCGCAGGAGAAAGGTCATCGGTATTAATCTCGCCGGTTACCTTGTAAACAGTTGCTGTAATTTTTTCAGGTAAATCGTCTTTGGATGTAAACCATTCGGCATCGGCCCAAGAATGCATAATTTCAGTCGCAAATTTATTACCGGCCTTGTGCTTTTCTTCGACGTCATGAAACGCATCAAACATGAGCAACGTATGCTTTAACTCTTCTGCGGCAAGCTCTACAAGGTCTTGGTCATCGAGCAATTCAACCAAGGTCGTGATGTTGTAACCACCGTGCATGTTACCTAATAATTGCACAGCTGCTTCTTTGCTAATTAAACCGCAGGTTTCTTGGCCTTTTGCAATAGCACTTAGAAAACCAGCTTTGACATATGCGGCTTCATCTACACCGGGAGGGACGCGTTCGGCTAATAACTCGACAAGAAATGCTTCTTCACCTGCTGGTGGATTTTTTAAAAGTTCAATTAAACCGGAAACTTGTTCTGGGTTTAAAGGCTTTGGAGGGATACTTTGGGCTGCACGTTCGGCTACATGCTTCTGATAATCTTCTAACACGTTTTAAGTCCTCTAGTATGGGCTAGCCCTATGCTGTATTGCAAAAAGTGGCTAGCAGTGAGAAATTTGGGATAAAAGTATAACATTTATACCCTCAAAATGAATGGTAATCAGTAATTTAGCGATTATACCCAGTATTCACAAAAGTAATACAATATTACTGCGTCATAACAACTTCAAATATAGTGGCTAATTTGCCATCGGACAAAATAAATACTCGACCGTTGTTTGACACCGCAATATCTCGCATTCTATGTTGGCTATCGGCAAAAAAGATAACTTCATTTTCAATTATCTCTCCATTTAATGCAAGTACATGTAACTGCTTAAATTTTAGTGAAGTAATGAGTAGGCTATTGGCAAAGGATGGCAAGGCATCGGCGTCATAAAAAACCATTCCTGATGGCGCAATAGAGGGAGTCCAATTAACATTGGGCTGTTGCATGCCCTCATATTGAGTGAAAGGAGTGATTAAACTGCCAATATAATCTTTGCCTTGTGTAATAACCGGCCATCCATAATTAAACCCTGGCTTGATTATATTAATTTCATCGCCACCAGCCGGGCCATGTTCATGAGCAATAATCTGATCACTTGGCATTACAATTAGCCCTTGTGGATTACGATGTCCTAAACTGTAAATTGCTTTTTCAGAAAAGCTTTGGGCTTTTGCAAAAGGGTTATTATTTGGAATGCCCCCGGTGTCAGTAAGGCGAAGTATTTTACCCATATCAGATGAAGTTTTTTGTGCATACTCCCTATAGTCAGAACCATCGCCGGTGCTAATAAGCAAACTTCTATCGGACATAAAAGCGAGCCGCGCTCCATAATGAGCGGCGGTACCACGAAGGTCTGCCTGTTCAAAAATAGTTTCTTTGCTAGCCACACTAAATGCGTTGTTGGCGCTTGCCGACTCTTTATCCGATAAGCTTGCCGACTCTTTATCCGATAATAGTACGCGAATAACCTTTAAACCATTGCCACTGTCGCTGCCATAAGAATATGATAAGTAAATCCAAGGTGTGCTTGCAAAATCAGGATGAAAAGCAATTGCCGACAAGCCGCCCTGCCCCTTGTAATAAAGATCATCAAGCTGCAAATCAATTGTCGCAAGTAATTCCCCTGACAAAGAGTATTTAGCTAAAGTGCCGCTTCGGTGTGTAACGAACAAAAAATTATCGGGGCTTACATTAAGTCCCCATGATGAAGGCAGGTTGGTAATTAGGGGCTGCAATGACAGGGCACCTTGCTCTTCATTCTTTACATCGCTAGCATTTACATTAGCTGAATAAGGTATTACTCCAAAAGTGAATACAGCTATAAAAAAAGCAACAATAAAAAACACTGTTAATTGACCCTGTATTTGTCATCGCATTAATTTTCTCATTGCCTGAAAATTCATTATGCACTTGCCCCCAGTCACAAAAAGACACTACCATACAATATGATGTTAGCGCGCATATAATTATCTACAACTAAGACTTTTTATGAAGAAACTTTTTTTATTGCAACATTTTATAATAGCCACAATTGTTACATATGTAGCCGCGTGCATAATGCAAACACAAATGGTATTGCTAGCCCTGAGTAATCTTAATATTGAGATTACTTGGTCAAAACGAATATATATGACGTCGCAAGATTTACTTGGCCTAATGCCTACCTACGTTGCAATTATTGCACTAGGCTTAGCAATAGGGTTTGCTATTGCCAAAGCAATAAGAACGTATAGCCGCTTTAACTCATATTCCTTATATGTAGCAGCAGGTGGTTTCACTATGGCGGCTATTTTAGTTGCAATGCAACCTGTATTAGGTGTTACTTTATTAGCTGGGGCCCGTTCTGCTGTTGGCATTATGCTACAAATTATTGCAGGGGTTTTAGGGGGCTTATGCTTTATGCGCCTGCGAAAGACTTACAATAACAAGTAAACAATCACAGGGTAGTAATAAGGCAGATATCGCAAAAACCTAGGGTTACAAACGACATTCATCAAATTAATATCATACTCATCATAAGTGTAATGATCACAAATTGTAAAAAGAGTGTTAAATTTAGAGAATAAAAATTTATAGCGTAGTCTGTATTGTAATTTAACCCGCATTATTTACACCGTGTATTGAGGATATTATGCATTCAAACCAACAAACGTCAGTCGAAAAGAGTTTAATTCCCGCTCACATTAATAGCTTGGCCGACTACATTGAGGAAACCTTTCAAAAATATGCGCAGCGACCTTGTTATAATGCATTAGGGCAAACCAAAACCTTTGCTGAAATGGATAATTTGTCGGCACGATTTGCCAACTACCTGCTAAGCCATACCAATCTTAAGCCCGGCGATAGAATAGCCATACAACTTCCCAATCTAATTCAGCATCCAATTGCTGTTTATGGGGCACTGCGCGCAGGCTTAGTTGTGGTAAATACAAATCCATTGTATACACCAACGGAAATGCAGCATCAATTCAACGACTCTGGTACCAGCGCATTAGTCATATTAACCGACCTATTACCTAAATATGAATCCATTGCCGACAGCGTTACCATAGATACTGTCATTGTAACTAGCGCCAGCCAGCTACTAGACAACAAGCCCTTAGGTTTACTTAAGTATCCTTGTTATGCAGACATATTCACTAAAGTGCCCAATGCCCAAAGTATTAGTCGTGCCCCTACTACTTTAGATGACGCCTGTATACTTCAATACACAGGGGGTACTACGGGAGTATCGAAAGGAGCTGAGTTGAGTCACTTAAACGTGCTTGCCAACAGTATCCAAACATTAGACCGTCTTGGTAAAACATTGGTTGATGCTCAAGAGTTAGTAGTTTGTCCATTACCGCTATACCATATATACGCGTTCACCGTATGTATGATGACCTTTTTCGCTAAAGGCGCTATGGTTTTATTAATACCCAACCCGCGCGATATAAATGGTTTTGTAGACACCTTAAAGGCGCACAAATTTACTGCCTTTGCGGGTATTAACACGTTATTTATGGGCTTATGTCAACACCCTGAGTTTGCCAAGTTAGACTTTTCTAAGCTTCACCTTACGATGTCAGGTGGTACCGCATTAACAAGCTCGGCGGCCGATTTGTGGAAGAATACCACAGGCTGCTCCGTTACTGAGGGTTATGGACTTTCGGAGACCGCTCCTGTACTTGCCTTTAATATACCAGGAGAAGAAGTGATAGGCACTGTTGGTTTGCCTCTGAAGCATACTGACATTCAGCTATTAGATATTAACGACCGGCCAGTAGCCGACGGCGAAGAAGGCCAAATAGCGGCCAAAGGCCCTCAAGTAATGCGAGGATACTGGCAGCGCGACGACGAAACCGCAAAAGTGATGACCGCCAATGGTTATTTTAAAACGGGAGATGTGGGAGTACGTTTACCCAATGGCTGTATTAAAATTGTAGATCGGCTAAAAGATATGATTATAGTGTCTGGTTTCAACGTCTATCCAAACGAAATTGAGGACGTATTATGTAGGCACCCCAAGGTACTTGAAGCCGCGGTTGTAGGAAAGCCCGACGATCATTCGCAAGAACGGGTGTGCGCATATATAACCGTTACTGAAGCGGTTAATAATAGCGAACTTTCCGCTCACTGCCGAGAGTTTTTAACAGGCTATAAAATACCTAAAGAATTTAATATTATAGACGAATTGCCGAAATCGACAGTAGGTAAAATATTAAGAAGGCAGCTTAGATGAAAATATCTATACAACTAAACATAAGAGTCGCGTAATTAATGTTTAATATTTCAGTAGAACGCACCATCAAAAAACCTATCGAACAAGTGTTTGAACTTATAAGCGACCATGCAAACTATTCTCAATTTAAAGGGGTAGATAAATCTAGCCTAGTGAAGGAAGGTTCAGAAAATAAAAACGGTTTGGGTGCGATACGAGAAATAGTGGCCGCCACTGGTACCCTACATGAGGAGATTGTGCGCTTTGAACCACCCCGTGACAATCAAGCAAACGGCACTAAAACAGCACTAATAGGATATAAAATTGTGTTTTCAAAGCCGCTTCCTTACGATCATCGCTTAGGTGAAGTGCATTTAACCCAAAGCGACGATAAAACCCATGTGCGGTGGATTTCAAAAGGTACAATAACCACCTTTTTACTAGGCCCACTTTATTTCGACAAACAAATTCAAAAGAATGGAGCGCGTGCATTTGGTAGTATATTAAAGTATATAGATAGGCTTTAATTATAAAATCATAAGGCATGATGCCCTTGCAGCCCAATTTAGAATTTATGACCTTTGCGGTGTCCGTTATTGGCCCTGTTATTTTGATGATCGCTTTTGGCTATGGCCTTTATAAATACGGCACCTTAGACAATAATTTCGTTGAAAAGGCTTCTCGACTAGTATTTAACTTCGCACTTCCGGCTTTATTATTTAGCACCATCAGCACTAGCTCTGTGGGCCAACTCGCCAACTTTACAGTCATATCTGTTGGCATGGGTGGCACTTTGCTCGTATTTTTAGCGATGTTGATGATTACACCTTTAATAATAAATAAAGTAGACCGTGGTGTAGTAATACAAGGTTCGTTTCGTTCTAACATGGGCATAGTTGGACTTGCATATTGCGCCAACGCGTTCGGCAGCGAGGGCCTGGCGTATGGTTCAGTATATTTAGGCGGACTCACTATTTTGTATAATTTGCTGTCGGTTGCCGTGCTTAACGTGTTTCAAGATAAAGAAACCTCCTACACTAAAATAGGCAAAGACATTGCCACTAATCCTATTATTCTTTCTATTATTGCAGGATTGTTAGTATCAATATTATCAATTGAATTACCCGCCATTGTCACAAATAGTGCCGCATATTTTGCTCAGCTAACTTTGCCACTTGCACTTTTATGCACAGGCGCGGCACTGCGTTTTTCGACTATGCGACAAAATGGTATTGCGGGAATCTTCAGTATTATCGTTAAATGCATATTCTACCCCATCATTGTTGTGGGAATAGCGATATTCGCGGGTATAGAAGGCATGCCGCTTATGATAATATTTTTGATGGCAATTAGCCCAACTGCAGCGGCCAGTTATGTAATGGTGCGTAAAATTGGCGGAAACCATGAACTTGCTGCGCAAATTATTGCAATAAGTACCGTGGTATCGGTACCGTTCACCCTTCTGGGATTTGCAATAATTCGCGAGTTTGTATAGGTATATTGATGTAGCGCTTTGCATCATGCGCTACATTAATGCTACTTAACTTGTTCTCTTATAAGTTGGTCCATAAAGCGCACGCCCCAACCTTGGCTGCCTTTTGGCGCTACATCTATGCTTTCACTTAACCAATCTACGCCCGCTATGTCCAAATGCACCCAAGGCAAGGACTCATCTACAAAAGTACCAATAACGGCTGCCGCGACACTTGCACCTGGATTGCCTGCACCTGAATTCTTGATGTCAGCAATAGGTGATTTTATTTGCTCAAAATGGTTGGCGTGAAGCGGTAAAGGCCACACATGTTCACCCGAGCGTTTACCTACTTCCATCATTTGCAAAGACAAATCAAAATCGCGCGTAATCACAGCTGCATATTCATCGCTAAGAGCACGGGCTGCCGAGCCTGTTAAAGTTGCAATATTAAGCAGCATACTAGGTTTGTATTCTTGCTGAGCATAATAAACAGCGTCTGCTAGTACTAAGCGTCCTTCAGCATCTGTGCTTATTATTTCTATCGTTGTGCCTTTCATTGTATCAAGAACATCGCCAGGTCTTATGGCACTGCCGCTTGGCATATTTTCAGCCATGGCCATTAAACCAACAACGTTTATTTTTTCACCTCGGTTAGCAATAGCGTGCATAACGCCGGCAACTGCCGATGCACCCGCTAAATCCGATTTCATGCCCCACATACCGTCGTTATCTTTTAAACTAATACCACCGGTATCAAACGTAATCCCTTTGCCTGCCAGTGCTATAGGCGCTTCGTTTTTGTTGCCGCCTGAATATTCAATAATTACTAATCGAGGGTCATGCACCGAGCCTTTACCTACGCCGAGTATTGCGCCCATGTTGTACTTTTCCATGTCTTTGGCATCAAGTACTTTAACTTTTACATTATCAAGCCCTTTAAACAGCGCTTTTATTTGGGAAGCAAACACTTCTGGGTACATATTATTACCTGGTTGTGTTGCAATATCACGGGCCAAATGGACGCCCTGCGCCACAAACCGTAAATCGTCTTGGTAGTGTGTTTGAGCCCTACTCGCATTGTTTGTTACGAATGTAACTATTGAACGACCTTCGTCTTTTTTCGTTTTATATTCGTCGAAGCTATAGTCACGCATATGATAACCACTAGCAATAAGCGCGCTGGGTGTTGCGGTGGAAGTTGTCAAATTATCGATATGCACTAACACGTCTACCACTTTACTGGTAGACGACAATGTTGAGGCTATGATACCGCCTAAATCCTGCAGTTCAGGCGCACTTAAACCGTCTTCATCTTGACTTCCTACAACCAACAATGACTCAGCCCCGGCGACCATTTGCAAATATTGAACGTTGCCCAGCTCGGGTTCAAATTCATTTAGTGCCAGCAATGTTAAAAGTTGACCGTTAGATGCCGTATTTAGGGTCGCAGCAGCACCATCTAAATTTTCAATATCGTCTATAAACACAACGTGGGTAGGCGCTTTCATATCTGTTTTAGTCACAAAGTTAAACGTTGCTTGTGCAATACTCGCGTTTGTAAATCCTAGTAAAGCCAGTGCAAGTAAGGTTTTTTTCAATTTCATATTCGGGAAATCCTTGATTATTATTTGTCGTTATAGGTAACATTTTATTGTTATAGCTTTTAAATAGGCTAAACCGTTTTGGTATATGTGTTTAGTGTACAAATTAATGCTTTGAATAAAAATATTGTTTAAATTGTCGCTTTCCTCGGTTTTCCCGATGGCAGCTATTTACTCTGATCTAAGGTTTGCTGAACTTTACAAAGGCTAAGCCAAAAATTGCGCAGCCAAAACTTTACATGCCACGCACAAAAAAACAATAAGCAGCACCGGCGCTTTGAAGCGGCTAAGCGCAACAAAGCCGATTCCCGCGATCACCAAATCATGATTGCTTTGTATTGCATGAGTGAAAATAGGATCGTAAAGAGTTGCCGCTAACAAGCCAACTACAGCGGCATTAGCGCCAGCAAAAGCGCGCCTTACCAAAGGGTAAACAAAAAGCTTTTGTGAAATGGGCAGTATTGCACTGACTAACAAGAAGCCCGGTAAAAATAGGAATAAAGTGGCCAGCAAGGCCCCAGCAAGTGCTCTAAACACATGAGGGTCGCCTGCCGTTAGAAGTTGTTGACGTAATTCACCCATATAGCCTAAATAAGCAGCAAACGAGAACATTGGCCCAGGCAAAGCTTGCGTTGCTCCATAGCCCGCTAAAAATACATCTTTGGTAACTAAACCTTGTGCCACTGTAGTTTGCTCTAACAAAGGTAACACCACATGCCCTCCTCCAAATACCATTGCGCCCGATGCATAATAAGCAGGTGCTTGCGCATAAAAGTATTGGCTGACATTAAAAGGATTGCCTATTAATATGATAAGTAAGCCGATAAAAAGGCCGCCGGCGATCCAAGTCGTTAGTAATGTGCACTGATAAGGCAAAGATGAAAAGATAGGTGTCGTTAAAATGGGGTTTTGCTCGTCATCTGAACTACGATTCACCAATACGCTATTCACTGCTGCGCATATTAATATACCAACTATTTGCCACATAAGCGTATTTGTTAGTAACACTAAGCCAAACATTACCGTTGCAAGCACCCATGAGGCAGGTAATGTTAACAATTGTTTACTCATGCCTATAATTGCTTGGAACACTACAACAAAAGCCAATATACCTAAGCCATGCAAACTTGCTTGGCCTATAGACGAATCGAGTAAACTTAAGCTATTAGCAAATATGATCAACAGCGCTACGGAAGGCACAGTAAAGCCAATAAAGGCAAATATTGCGCCCAGCCAACCGCCTCTAAGTAAGCCTATGGCAAAGCCTACTTGGCTGCTAGCTGGGCCAGGAACTGTTTGGCAGATAGTCAATAAATGGGCATATTGTGCCTCGCTAAACCAATTTCTTTTTTCAACAAAAGCGTGCCTAAAATACGCTAAATGTGCAATGGGCCCGCCAAAACTGGTGAGGCCTAATTTTAAGAATATCCAAAATATTTCAATTATTTTCATGTCATTAATAACTTTGCGTCATGCTGGTGAATGTTTTGCTTGTTTTACTATATCAGCTCTATATCAGTACTATATCTATTCAATAACAATTATTGCACATGTATCAAATAAACATGACTTTATGTAAAATACACTTGACATAAAAAAATAACCACGTAAAGTAAATCTTACTTTACATAAAGTCAATTTAATTTTACATTAAGGAATGATTATGAGCCAACAAACTCCATTAAGCTACTCACAAAACGAAAAAAAAACTAATAAGCAACTTGGCATTTATACTGCTATTTGGCTTGTTACCACAGCTTTACTTGCTTTTGGACCAAAACTCATTTGGGATTTCAGCGCTGCATTTACCATCATTGCAGTAGTGCTTAATTTAACTGCAGGAGGCTTTATGATTATGGCTAACATTAAGCACCTAAATAGCCTTGACGAACTTGGCCGTAAGATATTTTTAGAAAGTGCCGCTATTTCTTTAGGCGTAATCGTCGTTTTTGGTGTTTGCTATGAACTATTGTTCGTTGCTGCTAACTTGTTTACATTTATACCGCGCATTTCTCATATCTATTTTGTGATGGGTTTTACCTTTATTTTATCTACATTTGTAGGCAATAGGAGGTATCGATGAAAAATCGCCTTAAAGTTTTAAGAGCCCAGCGCAACTGGACTCAAGCCGATTTAGCCGAAAAACTATTGGTATCACGGCAAACCGTAAACGCGATTGAAAAAGGCAAGTTTGACCCAAGTTTGCCCTTAGCATTTAAAGTATCACGCTTGTTTGAGTTGAGTATTGAGCAAATTTTTGACGACGAAAAAATTTAAAAGCGGCTCTGGATGAGCACACTTCACTAAAGCCTTAGAGCCGTCATTTACAACACCGTCCATTGTTTAGAAACGAGACAAGTTGCTGAGTCGAATACCTCACCTTTCAGAACTTGTCCTGTCTCAATTCTGCCAACCCCGCTGGGTGTGCCAGTCATAATAATATCGTTGTCAATTAGCGTCATAAATGCGTTTATATTTGTTACTAGAGCACAGGGTTTGTTGATCATTAAAGAATAGCCTCCTTGCTGAGTGAGTTTGCCGTTAATAGTTAATGAGATTGACAAGTTAGCGATGCTTGATGGCAGACCCACAAAAGTGCTAAATACTGCAGAGTTGTCAAATCCCTTGGCTCGTTCCCATGGAAGGCCTTGGTCTTTTAAGCGTGACTGCAATTTACGTTTGGTTAAGTCAAGCCCAAAGCCAACAGCGGCAATTATGCCGTTTTTTATCAGAAAACACAGTTCGGCCTCATAATGAATATCTTCTTGCTTATGACTGAGCACATCGTCGCTAATGGCCGAATTTGGTTTTATAAATAGAACGGGTTCATCAGGTATCTTATTACCAAGCTCGTATATATGTTCAAGATAATTACGCCCAACACAAACTATTTTGGAAGGCTTTACTGCTTGATTATTAAAATTAACGGTTTTGAGCTGACTCATATTTCGTTTTCCACAAATGTATACAATATGTAAGTAAACTAAAGGCAAGTATGCCCGCTATATCAGCGAGCAAATCAATGCTATCAAGTGTGCGACTCGCTATAAAGAACTGACTTAACTCTTCAACTAAAGCAAATGTAAAAACCAAAGCAGCACCAAGGTACACGCGCAAAAACCGCAAAGAAATGGTTTTTAATCCACAAGCAAAATTAGCTAGTAAGGTTAAAAAACCAAAAAGCCCAAAATGGCCTAACTTATCGCCATGCGGTAATGCTCTTACAATCTCAAAAAATATGCTTTCCTCACCCGTATTCGCTAGATACACAATCCACAATATGAAACCAGCAAACCCTAAAGTACAAACCACGAAAATTTTCTTGACCATTCTAACGCCCTGTATTTGAAAAGGATAATGAATAGTAAACTATCGGTTGTTGAGCATAATTTACTTTGCCTAAACCTTCATATTTACAATTTGTAGTGCATTGTTATAATCTAAGCACACACAACAAGTTTGCACGACAGATTTTTATTCTGCAAACAAAGGTGCACAGTATAACTGAGCGCAAAATAAACCGCGTTTGTATATTTTTTTAATTTGACGAGACCTTCACTATGGCTGCAGCATGCGCCCTACATATTTTAGTAAAAACCGAAAAAGAAGCAAACGATCTACTTATTCAACTCAACAAAGGAAAAGATTTTGCTACCTTGGCAAAAAAACATTCTGTGTGCCCGTCGGGTAAAAAGGGCGGTGATTTAGGTGAGTTTCGCCGTGGGCAAATGGTTAAACAGTTTGATGACGTCGTGTTTAAAAAAGATATATTAACAGTACATGGGCCTGTTAAAACGCAATTTGGTTATCATTTAATCAAAACGCTTTATAGAAATTAGTAAATCTATCAAAACATAGTTGCTAACACTTTTTTAAAAACCACCTAATTATGTATGATAATAGCTTTAACTTCACCAATTCTATGCTGACAAGCCAATCTAAAAATTTGGGCTAACTGCTCATTCGTAAGTCGTTGTTTGTCTCCATCACTTATGTTTGTTTTAGTGCTTAGCTGGCAAATACATTTGCCACACAAACCGCCTTCAAGGCAATTTTTTTTTACTTCAATCCGCCCCTGGCTAAACCATCTAATATAGTGAGGTCAACATTGGCTTTGATTGTGTGCTGCGTATCGGTTTTATTATTAGAAATTGATTTTGCATACTTTATGCTAATGGAAACTTCTTTGTGTCTAGAAAAGGGTAACAATCCTTATGGAATGACAAACTGCTTGTCTTTTACTAATTCAAAAAGCCAATACATACCCGTGCATGACAGCATAAAGGTAATCAGCGCAAATAGTTTAATAAGTATATTATTAAAACTGCCCGCATTCGCG
>JBLHMY010000033.1:0-17186 GCA_047621065.1 Glaciecola sp.
GCCCGAGTTATAAAAGATCAAATCTTCTGCCATTCGCGACAGGTGCATCATGCTAGTGCTAGCAATAAATAAAAGCTCGAGCACAAAGTCACGGTCTGAAACTGCATCTAAACTATTCAAACATGGGCTCGAGAAACCCAAACTTTCGGCAATTTGATGTCTATTTACGGCAAAAGTAGTGCCGGCTAATGCGCCACTGCCTAAGGGGCACTGGTTCATTCTTTCACACAAATCATCAATTCTGCTGATATCTCGTTTTAGCATTTCAACATAGGCTAAGCACCAGTGCGCAAAGTAAACAGGTTGTGCGCGCTGCAAATGGGTGTAGCCGGGTATAACGGTTGTTTGATGACGGTTTGCGCATTGTAATAATGCACCCAGTAAGTTCACGCAGTCTTGCTTAAGACAAGCCAAGTGGTTTTTTACCCACAGTCTAAAATCGGTTGCTACTTGGTCGTTACGGCTGCGTCCTGTATGCAGCTTACGACCCAAATCTTGTAACTTATCGGTAAGGTATGCTTCAACAAAGCTATGAATATCTTCTTCGCTGGAAGCCGCAAAATCAATTAGTCCATTTTGAGCTTGCTCTTGCAAATCAGCTAAAACATTTTCAATTTGAGCTTGCTCATCTTGTGTTAATACGCCGGCCTCTTTGAGCGCCCGCGACCATACAATAGAGCCAAAAATATCTTCAACTGCCATAACATGATCAAACGGTAATGAGTCGTTTACTCGCTTGAACATATCGCTGCTGCCTGTTTGGAAACGTCCACCCCATAAAGCCATAGTAGTATTCCTTTATTTTTGTTTGTTCATGTGACTAATGCGGCTAGATAAACTAAACAGTCTGATAAAACCCTCGGCATGGGATTGGTCATACACATCGTCTGCACCAAAAGTGGCAAAGTCTTCTGAATACAAGCTATTAGGAGATTGACGCTGCACTACGGTGGCATTGCCTTTGTAAAGCTTGATGATTACTTCGCCAGTTACAAGCTGTGCGAAACTGTTTGCTGCGGCTAACAATGAATCATTTATAGCCGTGAAATAACGACCGTCGTACATTACATGGGCGTATTCTAAACCTATTTGTTCGCGAAATTTAAACGCAGACTTGTCGAGTACTAAGCATTCTAGTGCTTTATACGCTTTCATCATAAGTGTGCCGCCCGGGGTTTCATAGCAGCCGCGAGATTTCATGCCTACCAAGCGGTTTTCAACAATGTCGATGCGGCCAACGCCATGAGCAGCACCAATACGGTTAAGTTCAACCAATACATTGTAAGGCGACAACGCTTTGCCGTTCACATGGGTTAACCCGCCTTTGTCAAAGTGTAGGCTGACGTTTTCTGGCGTATTTGGCGCATCTTCGGGATCTACCGTCATGGTCCACACATCTTTACTGGGCGCGTTCCATGGATCTTCTAATTCGCCACCTTCGTGGGAAATATGCCAAGCGTTGGCGTCTCTGCTATATATTTTAGTTGCCGATGAGCTGGTTTTAATATTGCGACTGGCGAGGTAATCAAGTAAATCTTCGCGCGATACCATGTCCCATTCGCGCCACGGCGCAATGACTGATAAATCGGGAGCAAGGGCAGCAAATGCGCCCTCAAATCTGACTTGGTCGTTACCTTTACCGGTGCAACCGTGGCTTAGTGCATCGGCACCTACCTTACGAGCAACATCTACCTGGGCTTGAGCAATTATAGGACGCGCCATAGACGTGCCTAATAAGTAATCGTCTTCGTATACGGCACCTGTAGTAATGGTAGGGTAAATAAAGTCTTTAACAAACTGTTCTTTTAAATCGACAATGTGGCATTCGCTTGCGCCTGAGGCGATGGCTTTGTCTTCAAGGCCTTCAAGTTCTTCGGCTCCTTGACCCACATCGGCGGCAAAGGCAATCACTTCACAGCCATAATTTTCTTTTAACCAAGGTACAATTGCACTGGTGTCTAGCCCGCCTGAATAAGCGAGTACTACTTTTTTAATTTCTAACTTAGGTTTGTTTGCTGTATTTTTCACAATGGCCTCTAAAACTGACTAATGTCTAATTCGGTTAATAAGTAACAAAGAATCGCGTTTTGTGCGTGCAGGCGATTTTTGCTTTCTTGCATAAGTAATGATTGTTCTGAATCCATAAGCTCACCGGTAATTTCTAAGTCCCTATGGGCTGGCTGACAATGCATGACATAACTTGCGCCGGCTTGCTGCATAAGTGCTTTGTTTACCTGATATGGCATGAATTTGTCTTTTATTTCGCTTAACGGGGTGTCATCGCCCATCGACAGCCAAGTGTCGGTGTATATCACGTCAGCTTTGGTAAGCGTATCAATATGATTACTGATGGTAAAGTTAACGCCCGCCTCGCTAGCCATGGTAGCAACTTTTTGAGCAATGTTTGAGTCTATCTCGTGACCTTTAGGGGTAATTACTACCTGATGACAACCCAATAAAACACCCAGTATTAACAAAGAATGTGTCACATTATTGCCGTCACCCACATACGCAAGGGTTTTGCCTTTCACTTCACCAAAGGCTTCTTTCATAGAAATATAATCGGCAAGAGCTTGGCAAGGATGGTACATATCGCAAAGCGCATTAATAACGGGGATATTCCCCAATGATGCTAAATCTTGCAAGGTGCTGTGCTTGTAAACCCTCGCTACAATTGCATCGGCCCACTGAGCAATGTTGGCACTCACATCTTTTGGATCTTCTCGCTTTGCCATAGGCTGGCCTTGGGTGTCAACATACACCATGTGACCGCCAAGTTTGTTTATGCCGATATCAAAACTTACACGCGTTCGCAATGACGGTTTTTCAAACAGTGCCACCACCGATTTACCGGTCAAAGGTTGACCGAAGCGTTCGGGGGTTTGCTTAAGCGTAATGGCAAAATTGAGCAGTGAATTAGCGTCTTTTGCTGTCCAGTCGCTGAAACTTAGTAAATTCACGGACCTTCCTTTTTAAAGTAAATTTGTGTTTAGTTTTCTGTGCAAGCGTTTAATGTAAAGCGCTTATGCAGAGCTTTAGCGTGCCGCGCGCCGATGTTAGTAGTAAAGCAATTGATTACGCCAGTTCGGGTAATATTTCGGTACCACAAAGAGTATTTTCAATCAGTATTTTTGATGCATCATCCCAGCTTCCAATAGTCACCCTGTGGCCAATTTTATTGGCTGCAAACTGCGCGGCGTTTACTTTTACCGCCATACCGTCGGTAATGACCCCTTTAGCGATTAACTGTTCGCTTAAGGTGGCGCTTAATTCTGGTATTAATTGTTTACTTGCGTCTAAAACCCCGTTAATGTCGGCGAAAAAATAAAGCTTTGTTTGCAACAACTGAGCAACGCAAATTGCGGCATGGTCTGCATTTACATTGTAAAGCCTACCGTTTTCATCTTTACCAATAGAGGCAATTATGGGCACCATATTGGCTTGAATTAAAGCCTTAAGCAAGACTGCATTTTTTGCTACTGGAACACCCACCGCCCCAATGTTAGCTGGGTGCTGGGAGCAAGTTGCAATATCGCCATCGGCTAAACTTATACCAACTGCATTTATCGCATACTTTGCACATTCAGCCACAAGCTGTTTGTTAAGTTCACCCGCTAATACACCGGTAACAATGGGCATATGTTCGTCGGGTGTAATGCGTAAACCTTGTTTACGTTTACTGGTAATGTTTAACTCGTTTAATCTTTTTAAAACTTGCTCGCCACCGCCGTGCACCAGCACAACACTTCGATTGTTTGCTTGTAATGCCCGAATAGTCGAAAGTAGGTTATTAGGACCTGTTGGATGTTCTGCAAGTCTTGAAAAAAAGCCACCGCCTATTTTGATAACCACGGGTAAATGCTCATTATTTAAGGTTGCCATGCTTATAATAAGCCCATGGTTTGCGATAAGCCTAGTCTGATATTACAACACTGCACTGCTTGCGCCGAAGCGCCTTTCAACAAATTATCTATAGCACTTGTAACAACAACACATTGCTTTTGTGGGTCAAAAGCAAAACCAATATCGCAAAATGGCGTGTGAGTTACTTGGTCAAGCTTTGGCATGCCATCATTTACCCTGACTAATGGTTGATTGGCATAATATTGCGCATAAGCATTTTGAATATCGGCAAGTGTTACGCCCGCTGTGGTGAAAGCAGTAAGGGTAGCTAAAATTCCCCGTTTAAATGCACCTAAGTGAGGCGTGAATATTACGGGCGTGCTGGCATAGTTCTCTATTTCAGGAGTATGCCTATGGTTGAGTACAGCATAAGCCTGCAAACTAACTTCATAAAAACTGCTTGTAGCCGAGGCTTTCTTACCGGCACCACTAACCCCGCTTGTTGCATTAATAACCGGTAGTTTAGCGAGATCTAATAGTTCATTTGCAATAAGAGGCTTAAGTGCTAATAACGACGCGGTTGGATAACATCCTGCTACGGCAACATACTGCGCCGTTTTTATCTTATCGCCATACCATTCGGCTAAGCCATAAACACTATTTGCGAGGGTGTCAGGATGTTGATGAGCAAAACCATAAAATGATTCAAATACTTGTGCGTCAGGCAGGCGGTATGCACCTGATAAATCAAACACAACTGCCTTCCCATTTAGCATGCTGGGTAAATGGTCGTGACTGAATTCGTGGGGTGTGGCTAAGAAAATAATATCAAAATTGTCGCCCAAGCTATTGATATGCTTACTAGACAAAGCCTGCAAGCTTAAATCACAAATACCACCCACTTCTTTATGTACATCCGATACATTTAGCTTGTCGTATTGGCTGTTTTCGGAAACAAAGCAATGTGTTAAGTGAAGTTGAGGGTGTCGACAAATAATTTTTATTAATTCGGCACCAGTATAACCACTGGCGCCAACAATACAGGTTGTATACATAATTAAATAATTTTCTAGATAAATGGTTTGGAAAAAAAGGTGGCTGGTGATAGCAGCCGTGTTATTAAAACACGAAACTACATTTAATACACCAAGCGCACCAAACGCTATTTGGAAACGAAGAATTAATTAATATCGTCGACTTCTAAAACAACAGCGTATTGAGGGAGAAACCAAGCTAAAATTACATAAAATTGCAAACACACATAACCCTATTTATTCAGTATATTGGTTTTGAGACCAATTATTTAAGCAGACTGCTTATCATAATGGAATAATATAAATATGCAATAAAATTGTATAAATATTCATAAGTAAATTAAAATATTCTTATTTCTGTCGCTTTAGGACGCGGTTACTGCAAAATAATCCACTGCGTTTCCACCTGCGCTTCTTTAGTACTAATAAATAACGATTCGTCACTAATAGTAATTGACCAGTTCATTGTTCGTTCTACTTGTTGCGCTAATGCTTGAATATGCACCCATTCAAAGCTAAATACTTTAATAGGTAGGCTTGAGAACTGCGCTTGGTTTTGTTTCCACCACACCGCCGACTTACTATTAAAACTATATAAAAATGTCTCTTTTGCCAATCGGCATGCTTTTTTCATTCTATCGTAGCTGGGTTCACCAATATCTATCCAGTAATTGAGCTGGTCATCAAAACCTTTATGCCAAATGTCTGGCTCTTCGGTGGCACTTAAGCCTTTGGTAAAACTCATTAACTCGTGAGTATCGGCGTGTGAATGCAGGCAAAATGCCAGTAATCGAACTAACATTCTTTCTGTGGTTTCTGATGGGTGTTGGCCAATTGTTAAATTCAAGCTTGGATAATGCTGGTTGTTTAGGTCGGCAAGTGCAATGTTGAATTTGTATATAGTGGGTTTAAGAGCCATTAAATAATGCTTATAGTAGAAATTATGCAAGCAAGGATAAACCTTATTTAGTTAATATCAAATTCTACGTTGTGCTGCGTTAAATGAGCACAGCCATATACACACTGCTCAACGTGTAATGCTATATGCGCACTGCTAAATAAGCCTCAAGCTTGTTTTATTGGTGGGCTTGGAGCATCATTGAATGCTAAGACACGCTTTGTTAAAACAATACCGCTTCTGAGCAAGCCTGTGTCGCTTATTTTCTGGATTTTCATTTGTCACGATTTTCACTTACTACTAATGCACTAATTGCTGTGTGCGCCGGTTATCTTATTGCACCTATGGGTTTGGCTGCGGTAAATGTTGCTATTCCCGCCTTGGCTGAAGACTTGCAAGCCAATGCAACTAAAGTTGCTTGGTTACCTACATTATATATTTTAGCCAATGTTGCGTTTATGCTGCCCTTTGGGAAATTGGCCGACAACTACGGCAGAAAGCGTATTTATGCACTTGGGCTTTTACTAAATGCACTAAGTGCTTTTATGTGTGCAATAGCCACCGACATAAATTGGGTTTTGTTTTGGCGCTTCATGCAGGGTGCTGCTGGGGCGATGATTTTTAGTACCGGCGTGGCTATCATTACATCGGTTACCCCGGCTAAAAAACGAGGTGCTGCCTTAGGTGCTTTAGCTGCCTGTGTGTATGTTGGTTTAACAATGGCGCCAGCTGTTGGGGGTTGGCTAACGGAATGGTTGGGTTGGCGAGCGGTATTTTATTTTCAAATTCCGCTTATGCTTGCGCTGCTAATATTTATAAAATATACGCTTCACGGGGAATGGAAAAATGAATATCATTCTAGATTTGACTGGATAGGAACGAGTATTTTCATCACCTTTGCATGCAGCTTAGTGTACGGACTAAGTAAACTACCAAGTGCCGTTGGGATTTTTTTATTGGCCCTTTCGCTGCTCAGTTTGGTGAGCTTTATTGTGCATCAAAGCCGTGACAAACAACCCTTAATACGTGTGCAAATGTTTCGTGAAAGTCGGGTTTTTAGTTTGTCCTTGTTTACGTCTTTTTTAATGTACGGCAGCAACTTCGCGATTATTTTTTTACTGAGCTTATATTTGCAATATATAAAAGGCTTTGGCCCAGCCTATACAGGGCAAATCTTACTCATGCAGGCATTATTAATGGCAATAGTTGCGCCTATTGCGGGTAAGTTATCTGACCGCTTTCAGCCTAGAGTGATTGCCACATTAGGCTGCTGCATTGTTGCGCTGGGCTTTATGTTTCTGATTCAGCTAGATACTGCCACCACAGCTTTTTATATAGGCGCGTCTTTAGGTCTAATAGGGCTTGGATTTGGCTTGTTTTCAACCCCTAATAACAGTGCAATAATGGGCGCGGTAAAAGAACAAGAGGTAGGCGTAGCCTCGGCATCTATGAATTTAGCCCGTACCATAGGCAACTTGGTGGGTATGAGCATAGTGAACTTAATGATGCACCATTATATGGGAGACGCTACTTTCACTCCTGCAAACAATCCGGCACTCATGAACACCATTTCTTTAGCTTTAATGATGTCGCTAATGTTTGTGTTAGTCGCCAGCTTAGTGTCTGCTGTTCGCGGAAAACAGTAGTGCAGCGCTTTATACAATGAAGCCTTCTTTACAAAGCCTCGCATGCAGAACCTTAATGTGTGCAGGACTTATTTCACAGCACCCGCCTAGAATTGAAGCGCCACTTTCTGCCCATTGCATAGCGTGATTGGCGTACTGCTGAGGGTTTAAATCTTGACGTGTTTCAAGCACGTCAACGGTAACGCCGGGGTGCAAAGAAGCGATAGACACAAAGCCATTGGCATAGGCGCCAATTTTACACGAGGGCTCTATGGTAAGATTGTTTACAACGTTATTTGTGGCATTACAAAGTTCAGACCAACAAGCGCTAATTGCCTCTGGTTGGCTGCAATTTAATAGTATTGCTTGTGCGCCTAAAGAAATTAGCGCGGCTACTGCATCGCTCAAAGGTTCACCGCTGCGTAGTTGGCCAAAGTTGGTATCGCTGACAGTTAATCCAACCCACACCGGCTTGCCACTTTCAATTCCCGCCGCACACGCTGCGGTTGCCTCGGTAATAGAGGCCATTGTTTCACATAAAAACACATCGCTAGCACTAAACTGTAGCTCAACAAGGCGGCGATAGCTGTCTAGAGACTCTGCATATGTTAAAAATACCTCTGGCTGATAACTTGCCACAAGAGGAGGTAGGCAGCCCGCAATTCTAACACCATCACACTGTGCCATTTCAATTGCATCAATGGCAGCGCGCATTGCAGAGTTATGCAGTCCGGTTAGTTGGGCTAGTTGATTTTCCCGCGCTAAGCGCATAGGCGTTGCTGTGTAGCTATTGAGGGTAATGACACGCGCGCCACTGTGTATAAAATCGCGGTGTAAGTCGCGCACAAGCATGGGTTCATTCAGCATAACATCAGCTGACCATAAGCGCGTTGCGGGTCGTGAACTTCTGCGCAGCAACTCTTGTCCCATGCCGCCGTCAAGTAGTGTAATTGCATTCATTATGCTGGTTCGTTTTACGCTGAATTTGGTGGGAGAATATACATCCTGTTAGCAGTATGCAACCGGCAAATTTTTTTAGATGCAGTTTACATAAACCAGGGCTTGCCAGCCAAACATTACTGGTAAAAAGAAGCCTGCATAAAAAGAGCAGGCTTAAAATCACATCATTTATAATATCAATTTAGGGAAAGACTAATTAATAGAATCTACAGCAACACGTCTTGCTTGCCTCTTTTTCATCATATTTTTTAGTTTTGCATTTTGTTTAGGACTTAATACCGCGGCTTTGTCATATTTAGCTTTGGTTTTTAATAATTTTCGTGCAACTATGCTGTTTAAGGCATTGTTGTGAAGCGCAAGCCAAGCATCTTCGTCAAAGCTTGGCGCTTTGGTGATCGCGCGCATTTGTGAGCGATAGAGCTTGATTGGGTCTGCAATAACCTGCATTTGTAATTTAGTGGCTTGGTCAATAGCTTGAATCTGTGATACTTGCTTGTCGCTTAGCTGAAGCTTTTTGGCTATTCGATGCCGGTAACTTTTGCGGTCTTTTTTGCTTTTACTTTGTTTATTTATACTGAACGCTAATTTCTGATCTTCAGTGAGTACCTTGTATGCTTGGTTGCGAGCTTTTGCAAGGCTAAGGGCAATACTTTTTCCTTGTTCAATCTGGTTAGTAATGATGCTTCGTGCTGAAGCTTCATCCCAAGATGGCATGTTCATTAAGTCTTTCATTTGCTGCTTAATGGCGTTTCGCTCACCAGCAAATACACTGTTGTTTTCGCGAGTGACGGTAAAAATGCTACGCATTTCCTGTTTCTGCTGTTCAGATAAATCAACCTGACTAAACGCACGCATTGGGCTTTGTTGATGCCCAAGTTTTGCGCTAGCTGGGGGGATATTTACAAAGGTGAAGCATGCCAGTGTAGCTAAAGTGCTTATGTTAAGTAATTGTCTTTTCATCATTATTCCTCAAAAAATAGGTATTATGTATGCTCACTAGTACAAATAAACCACGCTTAATTATGTGACTTGTTTAAGCAAAGGCGTTAACACACGTATTGGGTAAAAGAATAATACCGAGTTCAACGCAAAGTAGTGCCAAGCAAGTGTAAAGCTTGTGTAAAGATGATGTTTACTTGCAAGGATGTTTTTACAATCCCCTTAGTAATTGCATTACACTAAACACAATATCTATCATTTATATGCAGTTGTAGGCAGCTTCTTACATGCATAAATAGCGGTACGTAGAAGGTAAACTGATGAATAAAATCCTTATTATTGACGACGACAAGGCGCTAACAGAACTATTATCTGCCTACTTAAGCCAACAAGGCTTTGTGGTTATGGTAAATAACTCGCCCTTAATTGGGCTTGAGTCTTTACAAAAATCAATCTTTGATATGCTCTTGCTAGACGTAATGATGCCCGAGATAGATGGTTTTGAAACGCTAAAGCGCTTAAGAGTCTTTTCAGCTATTCCGGTAATAATGCTAACCGCCAAAGGAGACGACTTTGATAAAATACTGGGACTAGAGCTAGGCGCCGACGATTATCTAGCTAAACCCTTTAATCAACGTGAACTCGTTGCACGCATTAAAGCCCTGATAAGACGTTTAGACCCCAGCCAAGGTTTTAGTCCGCCGCAACAAATTGCTTTGCATAATATACATATAAACGAAGCGAATCGAAGTGTTTGCGTTGGTAACAGTGTATTAGAGATGACGGCAACAGAGTTCATGCTACTGGCCCAATTAATGAAACAACCTGGCCATTTGCAAAGCAAAGAACAATTGAGCGAAAAAGTGCTTGGGCGTAAACTAAGCCTATACGACAGAAGCTTAGACATGCACGTGAGTAACATTCGAAAAAAGTTAGCGCAACACGGTATAAATGACATTATTAAAACGATTCGCGGGAATGGTTATTTGATGCAGATAAAACCTAGCGGAGCCGACTATTAATTTTATTCAAAAGTTAAACCCTCGTAATTCACTATTTGGCCGCATATTGGTTTGGTTTTGGGTGGCTGTGACGGTGATGATTGTTATGGCATTTTTTATAGCACGCTATTTTAGTCAGTCGTGGGATGTCAATGCCCTTGGTGCTGAGCAAGAAAAACAACTTGAAATGTTACAAAAAAATGTTCAAAAACAACTAATAGAAAATGGTGATATTAAGCGTGCATTAAAACGTGTTGGTCGGGGGCGATGGAATTTAATGGCAGTAAACAGTGCCACAAATGAAATGATACTGGGTTTTCCGCCGCCATTATTGAAGCGGCGAGAACGCTTTTTATCGCTCAAAGAGGCCCAGCGGCCCTTATTGATACGAACTAGTAATATGGAATTTATAGGTCCGTTTTTAGTCTCCGCCAGTGGTCAAAATTACAAGTTGTTTGCGGGACGCTTATTGCGCCGTGAGCAAAGGCCTGTGTTTGCTTTTGGAATAGCGTTGGTGGTGTTTTTGATAACCGGAACAATTGCATGTATTTCGATTGCTTGGACCATCGCCAAGCCAATAAAAGAGCTTAGTAAATTAAGCAATGACTTTGCTTTAGGGGTAATAAGTGACTCAAGTCCTAATGCAAATGAAGCTTTCAAAAAACGTAAAGATGAGTTAGGCCAATTGCATAATGATATTTACAATATGGCTAGCAATTTAGCCAAAAGTTTGTTGCAACAAAAGACGTTAATGGCAAACATTTCTCACGAACTCAGAACGCCTCTTACTCGCTTGCAGTTGGCATTAGCCATGTTGAACCCTTCAGGCAAAGAACAATTGTTATATGCAAACCGAATTGAAAAAGATATTGGTGTTATGGATGCCTTAATAGGCCAAGCTTTGCAGTTAGCCAAAATGAACGATGAAAATCATGCTCAATGGTTACAAACCGAGACTACTTTGCTACAAGAGCTACTTGTGCCTGTGTTAGATAATTTATCTTTTGAAGCACAGGCAAGCGAAATTACGCTCAATATAAATAACAGCGTTGATAGCAGCTTTGAGTTAGTGTTAATTAGAACGAGTTTTGTAAGCGCGATTGAGAACGTTACACGAAACGCCATCAAATATAGCGAAACGCAGGTTAGGATTACCATAGATTTGATTGGAAATGATGTACCTCATAAAATGTTGCGGGTTCAAATTGAAGACGATGGTGAAGGCTTAAACGATGAACAACGTATGCATATTTTTGAACCGTTCTACAGAGCGCCGTCGGGTAAGCATTACCAAGGTACCGGTTTGGGTCTAGCTATTGCTAAAGCAGGTGTTCAATTGCACAATGGCAACATAAGTGCAGGCCGCTGTGATATGGGTGGACTGTGTGTATCGTTACTCTTCCCTATAACTTTATAGCCAAAAAAAAGACGCCCTATATGCCATATTATATTAGCCATGAAGACAACGTAAATAGCTATCCTAAAACTGACTTCATGACCTTTTTTCAAAGTAAAGTAACCACGGGCTTGTGGAGGCAAGCTGCTGGCGTAGATCTTTCGTATGGTTTTGTGATTAACGCAAACGCTCGTAAATGTATTGTTATTTCGCAAGGGCGTTCAGAATCTCTAGTGAAGTACGCCGAGTTTATGTATGAGCTTTATCAAAATGGTTACACGGTATTTATGCTCGATCATCAGGGGCAAGGGCAATCCAGCCGTCTGCTTGCAAATCGACATGTAGGCTATGTAAAAAGTTTCGACGACTACGTTGAAGACTTACATAAAGTGATTGAAAAGGTACTAAATCCGGTTTTGGTAAAAAATAACCAAGGCGACTTACAAAAAGTCCTTTTGTGCCATTCAATGGGTGGCGCAATAGGTACTTTGTTTGTGCAGGCTTACCCTTTTGTGTTTTCACAACTAGTCATGACTGCGCCTATGCTTGGTATATTGTCGCCGGTTGGTGAATCGCAAACGCAGTTTGTGTTGAGGGCGGTACTTAAATTTCGAGGGATGTTTGGCCTGCCAGATAAATATTTTTGGGGCCAGGGTAATTATGAGGCACATCCATTTGACGAAAACGTGCTTACTAATAGTAAAGTACGCTATCGGGTTTTTCGGGAGATGATGGAAAACTATCCGCAAAACCAACTTGGTGGCATTAGTTTATGTTGGCTCTTGCAATCTATTTATGGCATGCGTAAAGCACGTGCTAATGCGCCAAGCATATTACTGCCTACTTTAGTATTTAAAGCTGAACAAGAACAAATAGTTGATAATCACAAAATAGAACAGTTTGTGAAGGAATTGCCACAAGCTACCTTAATTAGCGTACCAAATGCCCAGCATGAGTTACTTTTTGAGCAAGACAAAGTAAGAGCACCTGTAATAACGACAATACTCGATTTTTTTGCACAGCAGTGATTTTTACGCCTTGCTACTTCGCAAGCTGATACAATGAATACGCCATATTAATCTTCCTATAATAAGTGAGCACCCATGCTAGACGTTGTTTTATTTGAGCCTGAAATTCCACCTAATACGGGTAATATCATTCGGTTATGTGCCAATACAGGCTACAAGCTGCACTTAATTGAACCTTTAGGCTTTGACTGGGATGAGAAGAAAGTACGACGAGCTGGGTTAGATTACCACGAGTTTGCACAGGTTAAGCGTCACGCTAACTTAGATGCTTACCTGAGCGCCGAAAAGCCTAAACGAGTAATAGCATGCACCACAAAAGGCAAAGCGTTTCATCATGAGGTGAGCTATGAAAAAGGTGATGCATTGTTATTTGGCCCGGAAACACGTGGCCTGCCAGCCGATATAATTATGTCACTGGAGCCGCAGTGCCGAGTGCGTATTCCAATGTCGGTGAATAGCAGAAGTATGAACTTATCAAATGCCGTAGCGGTGTTTGTATATGAATCTTGGAGGCAGTTGGGATTTGAAAATGCGTGCTAGAAATGCTAATAACTGCAGTATTTGAGTACGTTTATTAAGCTTACTCAGTAGTTTGTTCGCGGCCAAGTAATGCAATGGCGGCATTTTTAGCGGACTTCCCTTCATATAGGACTTTATAAATTTGCTCGCAAATAGGCATTTCTATACCTTGAGCTTTTGATAATATGTGCACTTCGTCGGTATTTCGGTAGCCTTCAACGACTTGTCCAATACTGTCTATAGCATCCTCCACACTTAAGCCTTGTCCTAAGGCAAGACCAAACCTTCGGTTTCGTGACTGGTTGTCGGTGCAGGTTAAGACTAAATCGCCTAAACAGGCCATACCCATGAATGTTTCGCTTTGCGCACCAAGTGCAAGCCCCAGTCGCTTCATTTCGGCCAGGCCACGGGTAATTAACGCGGTGCGTGCATTTGCGCCAAACCCTAAACCATCGCCTAGTCCGGCGCCTATAGCAATAACATTTTTAACCGCGCCGCCTAATTGCACACCTGTTAAGTCGTTGTTTAAATATACTCTGAAGCGCTTGGGGTCATGAAGTAAAGAAGCAAATTCATTACCTAACGCGTCGTTAGTGGTCGACAATGTGATGGCGGTGGGCAAGCCTGCCGCCATTTCAGCGGCAAACGTAGGTCCTGACAATACCGCTAGGGGAACGTTAGTGGGCAGTATATCCATTGCCACTTGTTGTAATAACCGACCGGTACCCGGTTCTAAGCCTTTGCTTGCCCAAATAACTTGATGCTTGGAGGTAACAAAAGGCGTAATCATTCTAAGCATGTCGGCAAACGCATGACTAGGCACCACTATTAGCAAATACTTACTGTCACTAATTGAATTTTCTAAATGTGAAGTGGGAAACAGTGCGTCTGGAAAGGTGAATTTTTCTAGGTATTTTGCATTACAACGCGTCGCTTGCATGTCGGCAATAGCATGCTCATCACGACCCCACAAATACGTTTTGTGCTTATTTCTAGATAAACAAAAAGCCAAGGCGGTGCCGTAAGAGCCCGCACCAAAAACCGTGATGTTGTGCGAAGATATCGCCATTACAATGCTTATCCTTGGCTATAAAGAAGCGAATAATTATGTAATTACTCGCTTGGTTGCGTTACGAGTCTAGTTTAGGTGGCGTGTTGTCCCCGACGGCTTCGGTGTTTTGGGCAGCTGCGGCATCTTCTTTACGCTTTTGTACATATTGAGCAAATATAGCATCAAAATTTACAGGCGCTAAATTTAGAACTGGAAAAGTACCACGATTAACTAAGTTAGACACAGTTTCACGCGCATAAGGGAATAAAAGGTTAGGACAGTACGAACCAAGCATATGTGCCTTATTGTTGTCTGGCATTTCACCAATTGCAAAAATACCGGCTTGCTGTACTTCACATAAAAATGCAGTGTCACCATCGTTAGTGGCGGTTACTGTAATTGATAATGTAACTTCAAAAAGATTAGTGCTTACTTCTTGAGTGCGGGTGTCAATGTCTAGCTTTATTTCCGGCTTCCATTCTTTTTGAAAAACGGCTGGCGAATTAGGCGTTTCAAATGAAATATCTTTGGTGTATATGCGCTGCACATTAAATTGGATTTCTTGCTGCTGTGGAGTAGCTTGTGGTTCGTCAGCCATGTGTATTTCCTGTTATTTACTGCTTAAAACGCGCGATATATTACGCGCATTATGTCGAAAGTGTGAAACAAATTAAGCGTATGTTCAATTGATTCACCGTAAGTATATATAATTTTTTTATTGACCGTGCTTGCCTTTAGCCTTGCAATAGCGCGTCGAGTGTACCTGCCGATTCAAGCGCAAATAAGTCGTCGCAGCCGCCTACATGGGCGTCGCCAATAAAAATTTGTGGAACAGTAGAATGGCCACTCGCTCGCTCAATCATGGTGCTACGTAGTTCAGGTTGCTTATCTATTTCAAAATCGGTGAAGTTAACGCCTTTTGCTTCCAACAAACTTTTAGCACGTTTGCAGTATGGGCAGTGACCCTTTGTGTATAGTTCAATTTTTTGCATTTATTTTCCCAATGTTAGTGGTTGTTTGCCGTTTACTCAACTATAGACATAGCAATACAGCAACCAACCAACTATTTTATTTTTTAAGTTCTATTTGCTTACTGGTAAACTGGCACCTTGCCAAGCGTTCATGCCGCCCGTAAGTACATATACCTTACTAAAGCCTGCTTTTGCCATTTTGGTGGCCGTGCCTGCTGCTAGATTACCCATTGCGCACACTACAATAATGGGTTGTTCTTTGTTTTTTTCAAGCTTAACAAAGTTACCTTCTCGAACTTCCTCAGGCTTTAGCTGGCGAGAATCAATAATATGACCAGCCTTAAAATCTTTTGTTACGCGTATATCAAGCACTATCGCGTCTTCTTTATTAATTAATAAAGTCGCTTCATGATTATTAACGCGTTTGGTTTTCGATAATATAGGCGCTACGAACGAATAGATAAGAATTACCACCAACGCAACCCATAATCCGGTCAATAGTAGCTGGTCTTTTGCAAACTCGATAAGTGTTGAATCCATGAAGCTTTATCCCACTTTAATTTTCTAATTCGGTTGAAGGCGGGAATTATATATAAACCTCATGTAAATAACACCCAATTAAAGTGTATAAGTAGCTATTCAATCTACTTTATTCGATATCACTTATTTAAGGATAGGCAAATAACTGGTAAATTAGCGTTTATTATTGATATTTTGTTTATCTTTCCACTTACGCTGCGGGCTAATGTGGCGAATAAACGTTTAACGCTTTTCATTAAGGACACCTATGACGGCTAACAAAAAAACACTCGCTTTATTTATTTTAGACGGTTGGGGCTATCGCGAAGACAAGACTAACAATGCTGTGGCTTGTGCCAATACGCCAAATTTAGATAAACTTAGCCGTGAATTCGCGAGCACATTAATTTCAGGCTCAGGTCTTGATGTGGGTTTACCGCCGGGTCAAATGGGTAATTCGGAAGTTGGCCATGTAAACCTGGGTGCTGGGCGCGTGGTTTATCAAGATTTCACTAAAATAACCCAAGCTATACAAGACGGTAGCTTTATTCATAACGAAGTGCTTACCAGCGCGATAGACACCGCGGTAAAGAATAACAAAGCGGTGCATATAATAGGCTTGCTGTCAGATGGAGGCGTTCATTCGCATCAAGACCATTTGATCGCGGCGGCTAAACTGGCAAATGCGCATGGCGTAAATAAGATTTATTTGCATGGCTTTTTAGATGGCAGAGATACCCCACCTCAAAGCGCCGAAAAATTTGTAAAACAAGCACAAGAGGCCTGCGAAAGTATTGAGGGTGCGCAAATCGCTAGCTTAATTGGACGTTACTATGCAATGGACAGAGACAACCGTTGGGATCGTGTTGAACTTGCTTATAACATGTTGGTAAAAGGCGAAGCTGAATTTTATGTTGATACTGCCAGTCAAGGCGTAGCCGAGTCTTACGCGCGCCAGCAAACAGATGAATTTGTTAAACCCACGGTTATTGGCGATTACAAAGGCATGCAAAACGGCGACACGGTCTTGTTTATGAACTTCAGAGCCGATCGCGCTCGAGAGTTATCGCATGCCCTAATTACCGATGGTTTCGACGGTTTTGCTAGAGGCCCTAAAGCCGATATTAACTTTGTGATGTTAACCGAATTTGAATCAACCTTAAAAGCGCCGGTGGCGTATCCTTCTGCAGACCTTGTGAATGTTATGGGGGAGTGGTTGTCGAAGCATGGCAAAACTCAATTGAGAATATCTGAAACAGAAAAATTTGCCCACGTTACCTTCTTTTATAGTGGTGGTAAAGAAGACGAATACGAAGGCGAAAAGCGTATACTTATTCCATCACCCGATGTTGCTACGTACGATCTTCAACCAGAAATGAATTCTGCAAAACTCACCGACGCC
>JBLHMY010000034.1:0-16956 GCA_047621065.1 Glaciecola sp.
GGTTTTGTAAGCGTTTGGGTACTTCTTTGGTGGCCTTTAAGATAAAAGTATAGGGACCAGGTGTATTATTTTTTATTTGCCTAAATGCAGTGTTATCGACCCTAGCATAAATTGACAACTCTGACATATCGCGACACATTAACGTGAAGTTATGATCTTTTGGAATATCTCTTATTGTACAAATTCGCTCTAGCGCACTTTTATTTTCCATCTGGCATCCTATGGCATAACCTGAATCAGTAGGATACACAATTACCTCGCCCTTATTAATCAGTTCGCAGGTTTGCTTAATTAATCGGGCTTGAGGATTATCAGGGTGGATATAAAAAAACTGACTCATAAAGTATGTAACTTAACCCAATGGTAATTGAAGTTAAATTATATCACGCATTTACGGGTAACACTATTTATGCTATCACCTGCATATTTAGGTAAATATGTAATTTAACGAGTAGCGTTTAACGGGCTTTTAAAATGCGCCCAAACAGGAGTTAAGCGCTCAGGAATAGTTAAACGACGGCCTAACTCAGTCCATTTTGATGGCGCATGAAAATCGGAACCGGCCGAACCCATTAGCTTGGCTGATAATGCAACGTCTACCATTAAATCGTGCTTAGCCTTAGCCAGATTCGGATGTTGTACTTCCATGGCGTCGCCACCATAAGATTTAAATTCGCTAGTTAAACGCCGCAGCCACTTGGTTGTCATATCATAATGGAAAGGATGGGCAATCACCGCTTTGCCGCCGGCATCGTGTATCCACTGTACCGATTCTTCAATGCTTATCCATTGTGGTACTACATAAGCCTTCTTGTTTTTCCCCAGATACTGCGTAAACGCTTGTTGAAAATAATCGCATATTCCCCTATCCACTAGTACTTGGGCAATGTGCGCACGAGAAATACATCCGCTTGTAACCATAGCTTGGGCTTGGGGTAATACATCATGTATACCCATTTTACTGAGTTTTTCGCATATTTTAGCCGCACGTGTTTGACGTTTTGCAAGTTGGGTAGACAAACGCTGGGTAAATACGGTGCATTGATGATCAACTTCCAAACCTAAAATATGGATTTCAAACCCATGCCACTTAGTAGAAATTTCGGTACCGCTTATAAGCGTAAGCTTTTGCTTGTTGTTTGCTAAAAGAGATAATGCAGGCGCAATGGCGTCTATGCAATCATGATCGGTAATGGCAAGCACGTCTACCTGCATTTGCTGAGCCCTCATTAACAGCTCAGCCACACTGAGTTTGCCGTCGGAATGATGGGTATGACTGTGTAAATCAATTTTCAAAAGCTTACCTTTTTAGCGTGTTTTTATAGCGTAAACAATGTGCCAACAATTAAAGGCTAATTTATCTATTACGGAAGTTGCGAAAACTCATCAGCGACATTTACACACCTTTATTATTCACATTGTTGCTTTACCAAGGGTCTAAATTTTAATGTGCTTTGCTACAATTGTATATCACTATTATCCGATGCAATTACAATGGGGACATAATCAATTATTTGTTTGCTATATTAAAGCTCTGTTTATTTATGTATTTATTTAAATAGTTATGGTTGACATTAAGTGCGTTTTGGTTTCTTCTAGAGCCCTTAGTAACTATTACGTTTATTGAGTATTTTAAGCAATAAAGTAAACACGGTGGATATAACATGCATTTTATAAACAATGTCACAATATGGTGGTGGCACAACCAGACTTAGGGTCAGGTTGTATGTGCGTGTAAGCATATCCAAGGCCCATATACTGGGCCTTTTTTGTTGCCAAATTTCAAGTAAAATCAATGCACAACAAACGCCCGACAGGTACATTATTCATCTGCTATACAACACATATTAAAGGGATACAGTAAACCATGAATTTGTCGGATTTAGGAAATCAACCTGGCACGGTTGAAAGCATAATTGTTGCGGCACCCTACATTGCCAATCCACTAGATGCTTACCACAAACTCGCCAACAAGCACTCGATATTGCTTGAATCGGCAGAAATAGATAGTAAAGACAATCTGCAAAGCCTGTTGCTCATCGATGCAGCCCTTCGCATAGAATGCACAGGCCACGAAGTTACTATTACTTCTTTGTCGGAAAATGGTGAGTCGTTATTACCTTACTTGGCAAATTTACTAAGCGATTATGTAAGTAAAGAGCTTAGCGGGTATAAAAGTTCAGACCCCAGCAACAAGCACAAGGCTCAACTTACACTCACTTTTTCTTCACCAGACCGCGATTTAGACGAAGACTCACGATTAAAGCAAAGCGGTGTGTTTGATGCACTTCGCTTAATTCAATCGTCCCTTAAAACGCTTCGCAAACATCCTCATGCAGTATTTTTGGGCGGCGTGTTTGCTTATGATCTATTAGCCAGTTTTGAGTCTTTGCCTGACGTACCTGAATCGAGTAACACCTGCCCCGACTATTTATTCTACTTAGCAGAAACCCTTATATTAGTTGATCATCAAGCCCAGAATACGCAAATAATTGGTAGCGTATTTAGTGGCGACAATGTCGCTGATCACTATTTTTCCGTACATAAACGCCTAGAATATATTACTAATCAAATTACACAATTGTCCGAAAACATAAGCCACAACACCGTTCTTCCCATCAACACCGCATCACAAGTGTCAGTCAATAAATCAGACCAAGCATATTGCAACGATGTTATGGCGCTTAAAGAAAACATCCTAAATGGTGACATATTTCAAGTGGTGCCCTCGCGTACCTTTACGCTAGCCTGTGACAACCCTTTACTGGCATACGAACAGTTAAAGTTAACTAATCCTTCGCCCTATATGTTCTACATGCAAGACGATAATTTTGTTATTTTTGGCGCATCACCCGAGTCGGCGCTTAAATATGACGCGGCAACAAACTATGTTGAAATATATCCTATTGCCGGCACACGACCTCGCGGTAAGCGCAGCGACGGCACTATTGATGTTGATTTAGATAGCCGTTTAGAGCTCGATTTACAACAAGACAATAAAGAAAAGTCAGAGCATATAATGTTAGTTGACTTAGCACGTAACGATGTAGCCCGAGTTAGTAAACCCGGGACCCGACATGTTAAAGACTTACTCAAAGTTGATCGCTACTCTCACGTTATGCACTTGGTTTCAAGAGTAGTGGGTGAACTACGTGACGATTTAGATGCTCTGCATGCATATCAAGCATGTATGAACATGGGTACCTTAATAGGTGCACCTAAAATTAGTGCGGCACGCCTAATTCGGCAAACCGAAAAAGAGAGACGCGGCAGCTATGGCGGCGCTGTTGGATATTTTAACGGCAACGGTGACTTTGACACCTGTATTGTTATTCGCTCAGCCTTTGTGCAGAACAATCTTGCCCACGTGCAGGCTGGTGCCGGTGTTGTAAACGACTCTATTGCGCAATCTGAAGCCGATGAAACTACCGCAAAAGCACAAGCGGTAATATCAGCAATAAAGCGCAGCCATTCGTCGCCAGGTTATGCACAAAATAATAAAGACCAAAATGACACAACTAATACCAAGCAAAAAACCACCAAAAATGAACAAGCGAGCAAGCACGCATGAATAATAAACCCTTGTGTCATTTACAATTAGTGTTAATAGACAACCAAGACTCGTTTACCTACAATTTAGTAGATGAACTTCGCGTAATGGGCGTCAACTTAAGCGTTTTTAGAAACACCGTAAATACAAATAAAGTGATGGCAACCCTTGCACAATATAGCGAACTTGGACCCACGCTACTGATGCTGTCGCCTGGTCCAGGGGCACCTAGCGATGCTGGTAACATGCCCACTATTATTGAACAAGTGAAAGGAAAATATCCGGTACTTGGTATTTGTTTAGGACATCAAGCCATTGTAGAGAGTTATAAGGGCAAAGTAGCAAGAGCGCCACAGCCCATGCACGGTAAGTCTTCTATGATGGAACATGACTATCCTGCTTTGTTCAAGCAATTACCCTCGCCTATGGCAATTGCACGTTATCATTCATTAGCGGCTGTTGATGTACCTGAATGTTTGCAGGTTATTGCGCATATAGACGGTTTACCTATGGCGATACTGCACGAGAATGATAAAATGTTAGGCTTCCAATTCCATCCCGAATCGGTATTAACCAGTCAAGGCAGTCAATTGTTGTTACAAGCCATGCAGTATTTAGTAACCGAACCTATTTGTGCACATAATATTAATAAAAGCTTAGGACAATAAAATGAACCCAGCATATTTTGATGTGTATGAAGCCCTTTACCAAGGTACGTCACTTAGCCAAAGCCAAGCATATGCAATTTTTAACGATGTAATGCGCGGTAATATAGGCACCCCAGAGCTAACAGCATTACTCATTGCACTAAAACTTAAAGGCGAAACAAGCGAAGAAATTGCAGGGGCTGCCGCCGCTATGCGCGATAACGCGCTTGAGTTTTCTCGCCCAGACTATGCTTTTAGTGATTTAGTGGGCACCGGAGGCGACGGTCATAACACCATTAACATTTCAAGTGCCGCGTCGGTGGTTGCAGCCAGTTGCGGCATAAAAGTTGCCAAACATGGTAATAGGAGCGTATCGAGTAAATCGGGCTCGTCAGATTTATTTGCAGGCTTTGGCTTAACACTCGATATGAGTCCCGCGACCGCGCGTAAATGCTTAGACGAAGCAGGCCTATGCTTTTTAGCAGCGCCTGTTTATCATACAGGTGTTAAATATGCGATGCCTGTGCGCCTAGCGCTGAAAACAAGAACGCTATTTAACGTGCTAGGGCCACTAGCCAATCCGGCTAAGCCAACGCATGGGGTATATGGTGTTTATGACCCTAAATTAGTGCCTATCTATGCACAAACCCTTTTACATTTAGGCCATAACAACGCCTTGGTTGTGCATGGTTCGGGTCTTGATGAAATTGCGTTGCATAGCACAACTAAGGCAATTCATGTGCACAATGGCAAACTTAGTGAATTCACAATATCACCCAGTGATTTTGGCATAGACGAAATGCCGTTAAGCGCTATTGAAGGCGACACACCCCAATATAATGTGACTGCAATAAGCAAGGTATTTCAAGGTGAAGGCGAAACAGCCCATACGCATGCCATTGCAATTAATGCCGCAAGTTTACTGTGGCTAAACAATACTCAACAGTCCTTCAAAACGCACTTCGACACTGTGATGCAATCTATCGCACAACAACAACCTATGCGTACCATTGCCCATGCAGCGCGTATTAGTCAAGGAGGCTTATAGTGGCAAACGTATTACAACAAATCGTTGCTGATAAACGTGACGAGCTAAAAATTAAAAAAGAACTGCTGCCATTAGCACAGTTTAAAGACCAACTTACGCCCAGTTGCAATTCGTTTTTTGATGCATTGGCCGCAAAAGGCACCAGCTACATTTTTGAATGTAAAAAAGCATCACCGTCAAAAGGCTTAATTAGAGAAAACTTTGACCTCAATGAAATTACCGACGCTTACCAAAAAGAAGCCGCTTGTTTTTCGGTATTAACCGACGAAAAGTATTTCCAAGGCAAATTTGAATATTTACAATTTGTTAGTAAGAAAGTTACGCAACCCACGATCAACAAAGACTTTTTTATAGACGAGTATCAAGTGTATTTGGGGCGTCATTTGGGCGCTAATGCAATACTGCTGATGCTCTCCGTGCTTAGTGATGAAGAGTATACAAAGCTGGCGGCCATAACACACGAATTAAAAATGGATGTGTTAACTGAAGTAAGTAACGCTGAAGAAACCGAGCGTGCACTTGCACTTGGCGCCAATATTATTGGCATAAACAACCGTAATTTACGCGATTTATCTACCGAATTAGCCACCACTGAACATTTAGCCCCGCTTATTAAAAACGACCCGCGTTTCACAGGTGTAATTATTTCTGAATCTGGTATTTATACTTATGAAGATATTAAAAGGCTTTCTCCACTGGTCGATGGCTTTTTGGTGGGCAGCGCCCTTATGGCAAGTGCTGATTTGAATATGGCTGTATCACAACTCGTTTATGGCAAAGTAAAGGTGTGCGGTATTACGAGTATCGAACAAGCTACATTAGTTGCTAGTTACCCCGTAAGCTATTTAGGCTTTATTTTTGCCCCAAATTCAAAGCGCTTCGTAAGTATTGAAACAGCACTTGAAATTACACATAAAGTTAATCAGCAGTTCGTGGGTGTATTTGTTAATCATCCTATGGAACAAGTAATTGAGTTTGCGCATAAGCTTTCGTTAAGTGGCGTTCAACTGCATGGCCAAGAAAGCCTTGAATATACGCGAGAACTTAAAAAACTATTGCCCAGTTACTGCGAAATTTGGAAAGCAATGCCTATTGATTTGCATAGCGCGTACTCTATTAAAAAAGACTTTACAGCAATGCAATCTCAGCTAACATCAGGCGTGTTGTCACGTATATTGCTCGACTGCAAGGTGGGTGAGCAAACCGGCGGTACCGGTAAGACTTTCGATTGGCGGTTGTTAGACGACATAAGCGATAAATCGACCTTAGTGTTGGCAGGCGGTGTATCGAGTCAGAATATTCAAGCAGCTAGCAAAATAGGGGTTGGTATTATTGATGTGAATTCTGGAGTGGAAGAGTCTCCAGGCATTAAAACACAGGCTAAACTAGACGAATTATTTGCGCTGTTACGCGCATAAAAAAGAACACAAGAGACTTAAAAAATGAATAAATTAGAATCAAAATTTGGTGACTTTGGCGGAATGTATGTTCCGGAGCTACTCATACCCGCACTCGACCAACTAGAGCAAGCCTTTTTAGATGCCAAAGACGACCCAGCCTTTCAAAAAGAATTTATGGACCTACTTAAAGACTATGCCGGCCGTCCTACTGCTATGACGTTGTCAAGAAACTTAGTCTCAAACCCATTAGTAAAGCTGTATTTGAAACGTGAAGATTTACTGCACGGCGGCGCGCACAAAACCAATCAGGTGTTAGGTCAAGCCTTACTTTGCAAACGTATGGGTAAAACCGAAGTAATTGCTGAGACGGGCGCCGGTCAGCATGGTGTTGCAACCGCTCTTGCCTGCGCATTACTTGGCTTAAAGGCACGTATTTATATGGGAGCCAAAGACGTTGAACGCCAATCACCTAATGTATTTAGAATGCGCTTAATGGGGGCTGAGGTGATTCCGGTTAATTCTGGCTCGGGCACTTTGAAAGACGCGGTAAATGAAGCCATGCGAGATTGGTCTGCAACTTATGAAACTTCACATTACCTACTTGGCACCGCAGCGGGGCCACATCCTTTCCCAACTATAGTACGTGAATATCACCGTATGATTGGTGAAGAAACCCGTGCACAAATAATGGAAAAAGAAGGCCGTTTACCCGACGCTGTCGTGGCTTGTGTAGGCGGTGGTTCCAACGCCATTGGCATGTTTGCCGACTTTATAGACGAGCCTAGCGTAAGGCTCATAGGGGTTGAGCCAGCAGGTAAAGGGGTGCATACCAAAGAACATGGCGCCACTATAGTAACCGGTAGCAAAGGAATATTACATGGCGCGTATACCTATATTATGCAAGACAAAGATGGACAAATTGAAGAGTCTTATTCTGTTAGCGCAGGCTTAGATTACCCTGCCGTGGGACCTCAACATGCATTTTTACACGAAACGGGTCGCGCTGAGTACTATGCAGTAACCGACACAGAAGCACTAAATGCATTTAAACTACTGTGCAAAAAAGAAGGCATTATTCCTGCACTTGAAACATCTCATGCTTTAGCACATGCTCTTAACATGGCAGACGAAGCTGAAGAAGAAATGATTATCGTGGTTAACTTATCAGGACGTGGCGATAAAGACCTTGAACACGTGACCAAAATTTTAGGAGATGACCTATAATGCAAACAACACAAACCATCGGTCGTTATGAAGCTATGTTTACCGACTTGTCAGCAAAAAAACAAGGAGCTTTCGTACCCTTTGTTATGCTTGGTGACCCTGATTTTGAGACCTCGATTGATATTATACGGACATTAATAGGCAGCGGCGCAGATGCATTAGAACTAGGCATACCCTATTCTGACCCTATTGCCGATGGCCCAACGATTCAAAAGGCTAGTATACGAGCATTAGGCTCAGGCATTCGCCCACATGATTGTTTTGCTATCATTAAACTCATTAGGGCTGAGTTTGCCAATATTCCTATTGGTTTATTGCTTTATAGCAACCTAGTGCTTGCTAAAGGTATAGATACTTTTTACAAGTCTGCGTTTGAAGCGGGTGTTGATTCAATATTAATAGCCGATGTTCCACTACGCGAAGCTGACCGTTTTATTGCTACTGCGAATAACAATAATATTCAACAAATATTGATTGCTCCGCCTAATGCTTCTGACGAAACGTTGTCTCAAATAGGGGATAAATCCAGTGGATATACATACCTGTTAGGTCGCGCGGGAGTCACTGGTACTGAATCTGCAGTAGAGTTACCTGCGGCAGAACTAGTCGCTAAATTAGAAAAGTATAAAGTAGCTCCGCCACTTATAGGCTTTGGTATATCAACGCCCGAACAAGTGAAGTCGGCAATCCAAGCCGGTGCGGCAGGCGCTATATCTGGCTCGGCTACTGTTAACATTATCGCTAAACATTTAAGCAATCACCAAGATATGCATAGGCACTTAGGTGAATTTGTCGCTAAGATGAAAGCGGCAACTCTGCTGTAAAAATAAGGAAACTGTAATGTACTATATGATTTATGCCCAAGATGTAGAAAATAGCCTTGAGAACCGTGTAAAAGCACGCCCCGATCATATCGCAAGACTCAGAGCACTGGCGAACGAAGGCAAAGTGCTAGTAGCAGGCCCAACGCCGGCTATTGACGCTGAAGATCCCGGCCCTGCAGGATTTACAGGATCTTTGGTGATTGCTGAATTTGAAAGTTTAGAAGAGGCCCAGTTATGGGCCGACGCAGACCCCTACGTAACAGCAGGTGTCTATAAGGAGGTAACTGTTAAGCCTTACAAAAAGGTACTTCCCTAGAAGGAAAACACAGGCGATTAATAGCTATATCATGCTTGTACACTTTTTTCTGGCGGCGTTATTAAGTCATTATCGTCGCCAGACAGTAAGATAGCTAACCACTTAGTGCTTTCTTGCGACTCCAAGCCTATTTTTACGACCATCGTTAATGGCACTGAAAGTAGCATACCTGCGGTGCCTAATAACCATCCCCAAAATATTAATGATAAAAAAACTACCAAGGTAGACAAGCCTAACCCTTTGCCCATAAATCGCGGTTCTATAAGGTTTCCCATCACCATATTAACCGTAATAAAGCCTAAGCCAGCAAGCCCAGCTTGAACAAAACCAAATTCAACAAAGGCCATTAGCACCGCTGGTATCGCCGCAATAATAGAGCCTATATTGGGTATAAAATTAAGCATAAAGGACAGTACCGCCCATAACATGAAGTGGTCAATCCCTAAGAAGTATAACCACGAACCAATAAAAATACCCGTAGCGACACTTACCATCATTTTTATAACTAAATATTGGTTTACTGACTGTAAAAATCGGTCTATGTGAGTGAGGTTCATGTCGGGATCGGCCAGCGCAATATGCACTCGTCTAGGCATAGTTTCTGCTTCAAACAGCATAAAAATAACAGTAAGAAGAATTAAAAATACATTTGACAACACCGCGCCCATTCCGGCAAGAAAGTTAGTAGCCATTGTCATAGCCATGCCTGGATTCAAATAAGATACAATTATATTTTGGTCAATATGAATGTTAACTAGCGCCAGTTTATTCACTATCCAGGCAAACTCGCCCGATAGTTGTTCTTTGTAGGACGGCATATTGAGGCGAAACTCTGCCATTGATTGGGTAATTAATCCTGCTAACATAAATCCAATCACTACAATTAAGAGTATTACAAAGGTAACAGACAACCATCTAGGCACTTTATATTGGCTAGCGCAGTTAATTAGCGGACTTACCGCTATTGCAATAAAAATTGACAGTAGAAAAGGCACCAAGACAATGCTGGCAGCCTTAACACCCGCCAAAATGATGACCACTGAGGACATCAAGAGGAACGCTTTTAGCACGGGGGAATTACTTTCCATTTTATTTCCAAACTGAGTAAAACTTAGTCACTCCCTTTATATAACAAGGGCAAGATGTTGTCACAATTTTATAGAACATTGCTTTGTATAACGAGTTACTTTTTTAATGAAACACCGCTACTTTACCATTACCAAGGAATTTATCACTTTATGAATCTTAATCTTGCCACTATTCGCATTAAAAATCTTAGACTACGTACTTACATAGGCATAAACGACGATGAAATTGCCAATCAGCAAGATGTGGTAATAAACATTGTTATTCACTACGATGCAAAAAGAGCGACCGACTCAGACCAAATGCAAGATGCTCTAAATTATAAAACAATTACAAAGGCAATTATACGCTTGGTGGAAGACAATAGATTTTCATTGTTAGAAAAGCTTACCGCAGACATTTTAGCCATAGCGGCTGAGCATCCTTCGGTTAACTTTGCCGAAGCTGAGGTAGATAAGCCACATGCACTGCGCTTTTCTGACTCTGTTTCATTAACGCTTTCGTGCACTAAAGAATAACCAAGGAATGACTATGCAACATGTGCTTATCTCTGGCGGTACCGGACTTATTGGCAGACACTTGATTCAAAAATTACAAGACCAATATAAAATAACGGTCATTAGTCGTGACCCATTGCGTGCTAAGCGCTTATTAGGCAACACCATAAGCGCCCTCACTATAGACGAGATTACGCGGGTAGACGAGTACAGCGCTATTATAAATTTAGCCGGTGAGCCTATTGCAGATAAGCGTTGGACAGATAGTCAAAAGAAAATCATCTGCGATTCTCGTTGGGATATCACCACCCGGTTAGTGGACTTAATCAACAACGCCGACAGCAAGCCAGAAGTCTTTATTAGCGGCTCGGCCATTGGTGTATATGGACGACAAGGCGACACCCCAATAAATGAAGATTTTGAAGAATATCATGACGAATTTTCATCGCAGGTATGCAGAAAATGGGAAAGTATTGCGCTAGGTGCGCAAACACGTGTATGTATAGCACGCACAGGGGTTGTGCTGGACGAGAACGGCGGCGCGCTTGCTAAAATGATAATGCCCTTCAGGTTAGGACTCGGCGGCCCAATTAGTAAGGGCACACAGTTTATGTCATGGATTCATATTGAAGATATGGTCAAAGCGCTTGAGTTTATGCTTACCAATAATAAGTGTACGGGTCCTTACAACTTTACCGCACCAAATCCGAATACTAACGCGTTTTTCTCAATAAAATTGGCTAAACGCTTAGACCGTCCGTGTATATTCAGGGTGCCTAAAGTGGTAATTAAAACCCTAATGGGCGAATCGTCAGACCTAGTATTGTACGGGCAAAAAGTCATGCCCGAACGCTTAATAGCAGCTGGGTTTACATTTACTTATCCTGCGCTTGTGGAGGCGTTAAGCGCCTTAGACCTGTAGGCTTTAATATTTGCTACTTTTCTTTTATCAAATGTTGAATATTGTGTAGTAGCTGTGAAGACCTAACGCCGCTCTTGTTTCCACTTACGGTGGCGGTTGCACCATCACGGCTTTTAATTGCTTTGTTGGTCACATTACCTGTTATGAACACCCCTGTTGTTCTTTTAAACCTGTATTCAATTGCATTTGGGTAAGTGCCGGTAGAGAAAATTATATTGTTAGTCACCACTGTATTTGGACTGCTTTCTAAGCCAATGCCTACATCAGCAAAGAGGTGGTTTGATGCAGTATGGACAATAATATTATTACTTATTATGCCGCCCTCATTCTGATTTTCAGAATTTGTAAGTCCGTAGCCAATGCCGCGATCGCTATTAATGATGAGATTATTAAGGGTTCGATTGTTTTTAGAATCCTTCCAAAAATGGATGGCATGTTCGGCCACTCGCTTTGCCGGACTGGCGATATTTTTAAAAGTATTATTTTGGACCAGCCAATTTACCGAATGATGAGCATCTATTCCCCCTATATAGTAATTGGGCCCTATTCCTGCGGTATATTCAAATAGACTATTTTTAACAACACCAAAATTAGCATAAGGACCATTCTTGGCGTGACTTACTTTAAGCAACTGCTGACCAGCGTCTTGTAGTATGCAGTTGTTAAGGTGAAAAAAATCAGCGTCTTTTTCAGCACGTACTTGAATTAAGTGCCATCGAGCATTTTTAAGTGTTACTCCTACCAGCGTAAAATAGTCAGCCGATACGTCTATTAACACGCCTATACCTTCATCCATTTTACTGCCAGCAATAACTACATTTTCTCGAATACCTGATTGCGAACGAATAGTTATATTGTCTGCAACGATTTTAAGTGGTGAGCCTAATAATTTATAAATACCGTCGGCTAATAATATGGCTGTAGGTGTTTTGGCTTTATTGGCAGCATTCAAGGCACTCCTTAACTGTTGCACATTAGTAACTTCAACGCTTACTTGAGATTGAGAAACTTCTTTTGCGATGGCAGCGTTTGGAATGCTTATTAACAGCGCCAAAATATATACACCCTTAATACATAGTGCTTTGGTTTTACGGCCAATTGTTCCTAACTGTGAAGCGCAGCACGATACTACTTCGTTTTTATTCAATGATGAGTCGATTATTTGTGAGACTTTTTGTAAATATAAACAGCCCACTGCGGTATTTCAATAACTAATTTTAAAAGGCTGACTAACACGGACTAAATGTAAGGCAAAAAGAAACCCTCAAATGAGAGGGCTTTCAAAGGTGAGTCTATATATGCTTGCTTAGAGCAAACTTTTACGACTAGTGCGTACTAGCACAATCAGGCCAAGGCTAAATATAGCAAGTGTAGCTGGCGTTGATACCGATAAGGCATCAAGTGCAGCTGCCGCTATTATCTTATGTGCCGATGCAGTTGGGTGAACCGCATCCCAAAGCAAGTATGCATCGGGGTCTGCACAAACGCTTACGGTGGTAAAACAAGGCTCTAATACGTTAGTAAATCCATAATCACTTGGGTTTAGCGTCATATCAAGAAACTGAGTGAACGCGTCAAACTGCGTAATATTCAGCTCGCGTTCAAGTCCATCTAAACCGTCTGCCAGTGCAGCATTAAACTCAAACGCCCAAGTCTCGGCGATTGGAAGATTAGGGATTAAAAAGTCTGTTGCGCCAGCCGCTGATAAGCTTAGAATGCTGCTCACGATGTTATCTACCGCATCAAAAGGACTGAATGTACCAACGGGATCGTTTTGAAGGAAGTCGTTGCCTCCCGCCCATATAACATATAATGCATTGGCGTCAGCCACTCCGCCGGTGCTTGCTAGGAAGTTAGGTACTTGAAAACCAAGAACATCGTCTGTACGATTTCCACCGATAGCGAAATTAGTGCCGCCACCATAAGCCGAATCGGCAGATACACCCAAATCAGTAGCCAAAAGCTCAGCCCAAACAGGACCATTTGAGAAGCGACAGCCGAAATAAGGCGCCGGCGGGCAAACTGATGGGGCTAAATAAGTAAAAGCGCCAGAATCAGAAAGTGAATCTCCAAATACATACATGCTGGAAATTGGGCTAGCAAAAGATGCAGTACTAACCAGCAGTAGCGAAGCGATACTTACACAAACGGTTTTCTTTATTTTACCAAGGGAAGAATTAAGTGCCTTGGACACAAGCATGTTTGTTATTTTCATTAGATCACCTATGGCTTGTCCTAATTAGGACGCCATTAAATATTGTTATTATGAAGTATCCTTCAATGGATACATATTGGCTGAGAATACGCCCTGAAGAAATGGAAGTTTTCAAGCCATTATTACACTATGCAAATTTCATACCTCCGATAATAATCAATGACTTACAAGAATAATAGATTACATAAGCACCGCGAGTGTAAAAAAACCTGACACATTGCAGCGGCAACCTTAGTAGGCCTTATGTGACTTAAGTCGACACCTTATCTAAATCCTCTGCTTGCGCAATTTCTACATTAAACTTAATCTGATAGGGCCTTGATGACATTGCCTTAAATGATCACTTCTACAGAAAACTTATAATCTCTTAAACTGTAGGTTCAGAATATCTTGCCCATAAATAAGTAGTTGAAGGCGCTTGAGGCATATTTAAGATTAGCTACAACACATGGCAGGCGATGTTTGCCTTAACCAGCTATGATTTGCTGAATTACATGGCGACACTGTTTATTGCTTTCAGCGTCCTGCAGTTATTTAACCTAAAAGGGCCGCGCAAAATATTAGCGATACTCATCCTGTATGGGCGCATAGTACTAACTAACTATATTATGCAATCTATAATAGGAACGTTCATATTCTTTAATTGGGGTCTTGATATGGCAGGTAAGCTAAGAATGCTTGAATGTGTAGGCTTGGGCTGTATGCGTGTTGGTCGTTCAGGTCGCCTTTAGTAATTATTGGTTAAGCAAATTCAACTATGGCCCGCTTGAATGGGTGTTGAAAGACGCTTCTAGCTAATCTCGATTCCTAGCCACAAATTGACCAGCTAATTTACCTGTATATTGGCTATTTTCTATTACTACCTGACCGTTAATCAATAAATAGTTGACACCTGTAGACAGACGATTCCATGCCTTAAAATTAGCACGCGCTTCATATTGTGTAGGGTCAAAGACCAATATATCAGCTTTAAACCCCATTTGAATAAACCCTCTATCCCCTAAACCTAGTATTTGTGCCGTTTGACCACTACTACTGTGTATGAAACGCACCAAATCGACGGTTTGGCTGCCCAGCACATATTGTTGATATTTCTGCGGGAAACTAGCGTATTTACGCGGATGACCATTGGTTCCATCAGAAGATGTGACTACCCAAGGTTGTTGCATAAAGTTTTCAATATCGTCCTTGTGCATATTGAATGAGGCTATGCGAGTACGGCCTTGTTTAACCAATTGAATAACGCTTTGCACTGCTGATAACTCAAGTTCATTGGCAATATCTGCCAGCGTTTTTCCCATTAACTGAGGGTTTTCAGATGCGGTGACAAGCAAGGACTCAGGCCCACCACGTCGACGAATATTCTCACTAATTTCATTTTTAATTTTTACAATTAGGTCAACATCGTCAAGGCGTCCTAAAAAAGCGTGTTCAGAATCAGCCATAGCCCATTTTGGTACCACCGCACTTCTTAAATTCGTTCCCGATGCTTGCCAAGGATATTGGTCAGCAGAAATACTGACACCTTCGCTCTTGGCTTGGTTAATTTTTTTGATTGCTTGTTCGCTTTGTCCCCACACATCCACGCCCAGCGCTTTGATGTGTGCCACATGTAGATGAATTTTCGCTGAACGTGCTATATCAATAGCTTCTTGCAAGGCCGCTAAAAATCCAATATTGAAGGTACTCTCATCACGTAGATGAGTGTCATAGATACCGTTGTACTTGGCTGCGACTTTGGCTAATTCAACGATTTCTTCGGTTGCAGCAAAACTACCAGGCACATAATAAAGCCCTGAGGACAAACCTAAAGCGCCTTGCTCCATTGCGTTGATAAGTAAATTTTTCATATCAGCAATCTCTGCTGCTGAAGCATACCGTTGTGCAGTTCCCATAACCTGCTTTCGCAGACTACCGTGCCCTACTAATAGCGCAACATTAGTGCCAATACCATTGGCTTGGAGATCATTAGCTGTTTTGCCTATGTTGACAGGACCGCCACCATCGTTACCGTTAACAACAGTAGTAACCCCTTGCATTAAATAGTTTAGGTTGTGGTTTTTATATTTGCTATACAAATCTTCTAAAGAGTGAGTGTGGGGGTCAATAAATCCAGGACTCACTATTTTACCGCTAACATCAATAATGTTTTTTGCATCAACTTGAGGTTCATTAGAAAGATAGAGGCCACAAATTGTAGTACCACAAACTGCAACATCTAATGCTTGGGGAGCACTATTGTCTCCGGTATAAACGGTGCCATTGGCAATTAAGATATCTATTTCAGGTGCTTCATTACCAATACATCCAGTCAATAATGATAAACTACTTATAAGCATATAAACGCACAAACTCTTGGTTTTATGTTTCATTGAGTCATTATTCCTTTTTATGGTTAAGGTCTTATAGCATCGTTTCCATTAATAATGTAGATGCATTCTTAGCAACCACTTTAATAGCAAGGCTGGTATCGGTAGCTTGGTCTGCCTCAATAGATTTGATTAGCTTAATTAGAAAAATATTACCTGATCTAAAGTGCGTAGATCAGGTTTTATTGTCCGCATCATCGCTAACCGGTTAAAAGCTAAAACTAGCAGTAGTGTAAAAATATCTCGCGCGACTTGAGTGCAATGAACCGTCATAACCAAAGGTGGTGTCGGCCAACGGTGGGTCTTGGTCAAAGATGTTATTAATACCAAACGATAGACTTAAATTTTCGTATCCCATAAAATCTCGTCGCGTAACATAAACATTAGCACGGGTCTGTGCCTTCATCTCATAAAAGAAAGTCTTCTCGTCTACCGTAATAGATACACTGGTATTGTCAACTTCGCCTACATATTTTACAAATAAACCTGCTCTCCATAGCTTATCGTCAGAATTCCACTTTAAAGAGGCAGTTGCCTGCCACTGTGGGATACTGGTTGTTCCAACAATATCCCCAACTGCTGTACCCAATACCGATGGGTCTGCCCCTGCATTGACGAGCGTTAGCGCATCACCACCGGCATCTTGCACAAACTTCAAGGTTCTAGCTCCATTTAGCGCCATGTTGAAATTACCAAATGATGAGTCAACGTTATATTTAATACCAACATCGTAACCGGTAATGGTACGAGTATTTAAATTTTCATACTGGCGATTAATTTGTATGATTTCTCCTAGTGGATTATCGACGTCAGCAATACCACGAACGATATCTGGGGATGATGAGTTATTTCCTCGCA
>JBLHMY010000035.1:0-16763 GCA_047621065.1 Glaciecola sp.
CCACCAATATAAAACAACAGAGCCATTTTATATTGGTGGCGGGCAGGTGGACCAATGGTGATTGATTGTCGTTAATTGTAGTAAGTATATCATTGGGGGCATTGTGAACAAGTCACAATGTACGTAAAGTATGTTATTCCACAAAAAAATTGGTCGAATTCGTACTAAACACGATAAAGGTTAACGAGCATTGAAAAGTATATCCCGTTTATTTTTTGTATTTATTAATAAAAAGATCCTATTAAAACGTGCAACTGCTCTGAGCAATAGCGGCACAAGCAATCAGCACTCGTTAGCTGAACTCAAAAACTTACCCGCTGAACTAGCTCATTATGAGGAGCAACAACAGTCATTAATGATGAGTAGTCAATATGGTCAACATTGGTTAATTGACATTCATCACCTAGATTTTGAGCACCAAGAGTATGGCTTGTTTTCTTTGCGAGAACTATTGGTCACCCTACCGGCCGAAGATTTTCAATATATTGCACAGGCCTGGCAATACGCTTTGTTTTTACGCACTCACCGGTATTGTGGTCGGTGTGGGGCGGCAATGCGAAAAGTCACGTGGGAAATGGCCTTGCACTGCGACAAATGCAGTCATAGGGTTTATCCACGGGTGTCACCGTGTATTATTGTTGCTATTCATAACGACTCGCAAATATTGTTAGCACAGGGTGCAAAACAAGCAGGAGCTGGCTTTTACTCAACATTAGCTGGTTTTGTTGAAAGTGCCGAGTCGCTTGAACAAGCCGTTCACAGAGAAGTAATGGAGGAGGTGGGTGTAAGAGTCAAAAGCCTTGATTACTTTAGTAGTCAGCCATGGCCCTTTCCACATTCGTTAATGGTTGGATACATCGCGCAGTATAACGGCGGCGATATAAAAGTTGATGGCAAAGAGATTCATGATGCTCAGTGGTTTGACATTGATAATTTGCCGCATACGCCACCTAAAGTTTCGATTGCAGGACAGCTTATAGAAGAAACTATCAGTAGAATCAAGAAAAACAACAAAATTTAAAGTATACTATGGCGCAAAATTTAACCGTTAAAATAACCCTTATTATTAGTTATCCAGAGATTGTAATTACGCTATGACTGAACTGAAAAACGATAGATATATTCGCGCTTTATTAAAGCAACCTGTAGACACCACCCCTGTGTGGATGATGCGTCAAGCAGGACGATATTTGCCGGAGTACAAAGCTTTACGCAGCGAGGCGGGAGATTTTATGGCGCTTTGCACTAATCCTGAATTAGCTTGCGAAGTTACCTTGCAACCGCTTCGCAGATTTCCCTTAGATGCGGCTATTTTGTTTTCCGATATATTAACTATTCCAGATGCTATGGGGCTTGGTTTGTATTTCGAGACTGGAGAAGGTCCAAAATTCAAACATCCTATTACGAGTTTAGCCGATGTTAAAAAGTTGCCCAATCCCGACCCAGAAATAGAGCTTAAATACGTAATGGATGCAGTACGCACTATTCGTAAAAATTTGGAGGGCAGTGTGCCACTTATTGGTTTTTCCGGAAGCCCTTGGACATTAGCAACGTATATGATTGAAGGCGGTTCGAGCAAAGCGTTTACTAAAATCAAAAAAATGGCTTTTGCCGAACCGCAAACCTTGCATTTGCTACTTGATAAACTTGCCGACTCTGTAATTACATATTTGAATGCACAAATTGCGGCAGGTGCACAGGCGGTTATGATATTCGATACTTGGGGCGGAGTACTAAGCCCTAGAGATTATAAATTGTTTTCTTTGCAGTATATGGAAAAAATAGTCGCAGGGCTTACCCGTGAGTATGAAGGCCAAAAAGTCCCGGTGACCTTGTTCACTAAAAATGGTGGAATGTGGTTAGAGTCTATTGCTGCAACGGGTTGTGATGCACTTGGTCTTGACTGGACAATAGATATTGCCGCTGCCAAAGCAAGGGTTGGCGATAAAGTTGCCCTACAAGGTAATATGGATCCCTCCATACTTTACGCCGGTAAGCAAAGAATTGAGCAAGAGGTGCAAGATATCCTCGCTGGTTTTGGCGAAGGTGAAGGTCATGTATTCAATTTAGGTCATGGTATTCATTTAGATGTACCGCCTGAAAATGCCGGATACTTTGTAGAAGCGGTGCATAAATATAGTAAGCAGTATCACAAATAGCCAAAACAATACTAACGCAAAGAAAAATGGCGAATAAGTACAGCTTGTTTGACGTTGCAAATACCAATATTTTATATATGTGTGTGTTGACCAGCAAGTACTTACCATAGAAGCCCAAAACCTATTTTATGGAGTTGGCAGCTCATACGGTCGATTAATTTAGCGGTGTTTGCGCTTTTGCCAAGCACAACTCAAGTGATTATTTTAGGTTCTTTTTAAACACGAGCTATTTACTTACTTTATTTAACTGTATAATATATGTTAAGGAATTGGTTATATATGACATGTTTTATTTTTAAGTATGTGCCTTTTTGGCCTAGCCAACAACCATACAAGAGTAGAGCAGCTTGATAAAACCATATGCAAATATTGCCGAATTGATTGAATCGTTGGAGTCTGAAATAACGTCGTTAGAAAATACAATAGCAACGTTACAAAAAGAACCGCAAAGCGTTAACGAGCAAATTATTTTTGAATATATTAGTACTCGTAGTACCGGTAAAACAAAAGATTTTGTTAGGGCATTAAATATTAAACCAGAGCGTGGGTCTTTGTACTCATCGGGTGATGTAAGCAAACTAATAAAAGACGGAGCGGATGATATTTCATCTGAATTGCTTGGTATTGCGAAAAAAGTAGTAAATATTAAAAAAAATAGCGGCAAAAATCGCTAATTAGTAATATACTACAAACACGATGTAGTATTATGCTATGTCTAAAGAGCACCACGGTAAGTGGTAAAGTTTGATTAAAGTTCTGATTATGTGATGGTGATAGCAAATCGGAATTATATTTTTCACCAAATATAAAGAGAGTGTTATGAGTAAAGGTACAGTTAAGTGGTTCAATGCAGATAAAGGTTTCGGCTTTATTACTCCTGAAGACGGCAGCAAAGATTTGTTTGTTCACCATTCAGAAATTCAAGCTGGCGGCGGTTATGCTACGTTGAACGATGGCCAAGCAGTAGAGTTTGAAGTTGGCCAAGGCCAAAAAGGTCCATGTGCAAATAAAGTTGTTGCTATCTAAGTAATAATGCACATTTTGGGTAGCCGGGGGTATAAGCCTCTAGCTACCACATTCTTCCATACGCACCCCGCGTAAATCAGTCCGCTTTAAAAATCCAAGCCCCAAAATTCACATTTAAAATTAATACAACTAATTTTTACTGCCAAATTCATGCATTCGAATCACCGAATAAACACTATACTTTCTATATAATTGATACGAGCCAATACGTAAGGTGGAAATTTTAATACGATTCTTCATTGCATTTCTATATCACAAGCGCGCTTGGCATTTTAATTGCTAACAAACGGTATACGCCAGCACAGATGGTATTTTTTCCCCCATTATTTGGAGCATTGAATTGTTTGATAACAAAAGCATATTAATTACAGGTGGCACAGGTTCTTTCGGGAAACGCTTTATACGCTTTATTCTCGACAACTACTCGCCAAAGCGCGTTATTGTATTTTCGCGTGACGAATTAAAACAGTTTGAGATGCAGCAAGACTTTACCAGTGACGTCATGCGCTATTTTATTGGCGACGTGCGCGACAAAGAGCGCTTAATTACTGCCTGCAAAGGCGTTAATTTTGTAGTGCATGCTGCAGCGTTAAAGCAAGTGCCAGCGGCCGAATACAATCCAAACGAATGTATCAAAACTAATATAAATGGTGCGCAAAATGTTATAGACGCATGCATTGTTAATAACGTAGAAAAGGTAATTGCATTGTCTACCGACAAAGCCGCTAATCCTGTTAATTTATATGGTGCCACCAAACTCGTATCCGATAAATTGTTTGTTGCTGCCAATAATATTGTTGGTGCCGATGGACCCATATTTGCCGTTGTCCGCTATGGCAATGTGGTAGGTAGTAGAGGTTCTGTCGTGCCATTTTATCGTAAGCTTTTAGCACAAGGTGTCAAAAAACTGCCTGTTACACATAAAGAAATGACACGTTTTTGGATTACCTTAGATGACGGTGTGTCTTTTGTATTAAAAAACTTTGCGCGTATGTATGGAGGCGAGATATTTATTCCTAAAATTCCATCTATTCGAATTTTAGATTTAGTTGAGGCAATGAGCGGCACTCAAGAACACGATCTCATTGGCATTCGGCCAGGAGAAAAACTGCATGAAATTATGGTGCCAGAAGAAATGGCTCATCACTGCGTGGAATTTGATGACCACTTTGTGATCACCCCCGCTATTCGCTTTACAGGCTTAGATGTAAATTATATGCAAAATAAGCTGTTTGAAAGGGGAGTCTCGGTTGGCGAAAAATTTGAATATCATTCAGGGAAAAATCCACAGTTCCTTAGTATTGAAGAACTTGTTGCTTTAGACGCACAAGACCTATAATTTACTGCGTATTCTACTTAGCTATATGTAAAGTGATGTAAAGCAAAACGTCTTAGTTTTATATCACCGTGCTCTTTTCCTCTTAACATCTCTTTCGTCGTAAAATATCGTTGATAAAATTCCTGTGTATTAGTAATTAATTATTTTGGGGACATTTGTGGTAATCATCATTAATTCTCGATGCTGGCCTATGTAAGGTCAAAAAAGCTTCACAAATAGATCTATATCACACATTATTAGTAAAAATAAAAACAATATTACTATACGCGTTGGAGTTCGTTGCCATGTCATTATTATTTACCAAGTTTTCTCCCAAATTATCAATTGCTATTGCCGCTGCTTTAGGTTTTAGTACAAGTCTTATAAGTGTCACCGCTCAAGCACAACAAGTACCTATAGTGCAGCCCGGCGCGCCCGGACAAGCGGCTAAAACGCTGACGGCGCAAGACGCTATTAATATAGCCAATACCAGTTTTACAAAAGACGATATTGTGTTCATGCAAAATATGATCCCCCATCATGGCCAAGCGGTTGATATGGCAGTTTTGGTGGAAAGCCGTACCAATAACGAAGAGATTATTGATATAGCAGGGCGTATACGCAAATCTCAAGCCGGAGAGATTGCTTTTATGCAAACATGGCTAACCGACCGCTCTCAAGATGTTGAAATGGATCATGCTAATCACATGGACCACAGCGTAATGGGAATGGCAACAATGGAACAAATGGATGAATTAGGCAGCAGTGAGGGTACTGATTTTGATCGCTTATTTTTAAGCTTGATGATCCCCCATCACGAAGGCGCGATTCGTATGGTAGATGATTTGCTTGAACAATCGGGCTCTGCATATGACCCAGTACTCTATGATTTTTTGAGCGATATTATTAGTGATCAAAAAACTGAAATCACACGCATGGACGGTCTGTTGTCAGGGCTTTTTAGTGATGAAAGGGTTGGCCTAAGTGCAGGTTTTCGAGACGCAGGCGAAGCGTCCCTGCATGTGAATCTATTAATGTCGCTGCCGCGACCAAATGGATTTTTTGACCCTGCGAATCCTTCAAATATTCCGCCTATAATTATACCTGATGAAGATGATTCTGTAGATATCGGGCATAGCGATGACGGTGGCGATGCTAAAACACAGTGGGGTGAGAGGTCGCCTTTGCTGAGCTTTTGGAACACCGACATGGCGTTTTCAGGTGATGTATTGGTAGCGGGGAACTATCATGGATTTAATATTTACCGTTTAGACCAAGCCGGTCTGCCCAATTTAGTGAGTTCAATAGTGTGCCCAGGTGGACAAGGTGATGTGTCGATAGTGGGTGATTTATTAATAATGTCGGTGGAACAAACGCGTGGTCGAATTGACTGTGGGCTTGAAGGCATAAATGAAGATGTCAGCGATGAACGTTTTCGCGGTTTACGTATTTTCGATATTTCAGACTTAACTAGGCCACAACAAGTAGGGCTTGTGCAGACTTGTCGAGGTTCGCATACTCATTCTGTTGTGTCGGCCGACGAGCGTAACATTGTGGTCTATAACTCTGGCACTGCTGGTGTTCGTGATGAAGAAGAGCTTATTGGCTGTGTTGGTGAAGAACCCGGCGATGAACGCACCGCGCTATTTCGCATTGATGTAATTGAAATTCCGGTTAAAAATCCAGAAAAAGCGCGTATAATTTCCAGCCCAGCGGTTTTTGCAAATAAAGAGGGTCATGTTGCAGGGCTATGGAAGGGGGGCGACCATGGAGAAGGTACTCAAAGTACTAGAATGACAGATCAATGTCATGATATAACCGTGTTTCCAGCACTCAAATTAGCGGCAGGGGCATGTTCTGGAAATGGCATATTGCTCGATATCTCTAATTCTACAAAGCCTAAACGAATTGATGCGGTGTCAGATCCAGGTTTTGCTTACTGGCACTCAGCAACGTTTAACAACGACGGTACCAAAGTATTGTTTACCGATGAATGGGGTGGAGGCACCAAACCTCGCTGTAGAGCATCGGATCCAAAAACATGGGGTGCGAATGCGATTTATAATGTGGTTGACAAAAAGCTTGAATTTCAAAGCTATTACAAAATAGACGCGCCACAAACCGAACTAGAAAACTGTGTTGCCCACAATGGCTCGATTGTTCCTGTGCCAGGAAGAGACATTTTTGCGCAAGCTTGGTATCAAGGTGGTATGTCTGTTATGGACTTTACTGACGCCAAACAGCCTCATGAAATCGCATATTTTGACCGGGGCCCATTGCATGACGAGACAATGATTATTGGTGGTTACTGGTCTACATACTGGTACAACGGCAAAATTTACGGTACAGAAATTATTCGTGGTTTAGACGTAATGGAACTTCAAGCAAGTGAATTTTTAAGTGAAAACGAATTGGCAGCGGCAAAATTAGCGAATATGGGTGATACCTTTAATCCACAGCAGCAATTTCAAGTGACATGGCCCCATGAGCCTGTCATTGCGCTTGCCTATTTAGACCAATTTAAGCGCGACGGTGGCTTGGCTGAAAAATACCATGAGGAAGTTTATCGTCTTCTCAAGGAAGCGCAAACCTCACTGTTGGAAAACAAAAAAGACAGGTCTGTTTCTCGTACGCTTAATAAATTAGCAAAAGGCCTTTCGTCTAACAACAACGACGATATTGCCAAACGTCGGGTAAATGGGTTGCGCATTACTTTGCAAGGTATCGCCAAAAGGCTGCGATAATTAAGGTTTTACTAATATGACTCCTGCCATTGACATTGTAATGCAGCAGCAAATAGTGTTTCACATACATCAATATTCACCCAACGCCAATGCAAGCTCGTTTGGAGAGGAAGCTGCAGATAAGCTGGGGATTTCCCACGAACGGGTATTTAAAACCTTAGTGCTTAGCAATCCACTAGGAATGTTAGCGGTGGCAGTAGTGCCGGTGTCTGTAAAGTTAAGTATGAAAAAAATGGCAAAAGCCCTAGAGTGGAAAAAGGTAGCTATGGCTGACAAACTTGCGGTGAGCCGTTCTACAGGTTATGTACTTGGCGGCGTAAGTCCATTGGGACAGAAAAAAGCGTTAGTCACGGTAATAGACGATAGCAGCAGTAAGTTCTCTACTATTTTTGTGAGTGCAGGCAAACGTGGCTTAGAAATAGAGCTTAGTCCGCAAGATTTAGCGCAACTGGTACATGCCAGTTTTGCTAATATTGGTGAACGCTGAATAAGGGCTACACAAGTAAATGCATAGACGAAACGCGCATAAACAGGGCTATAACTTTTCTGAACTTATAAATGTATTGCCTGCATTGGCTGCCCATGTGAATGTTAACCCGGTGGGTCGTAAAACTATAGATTTTGCTAATCCAGATAGCGTTAAAGCTCTCAATTCAGCATTGCTGAAGCATTATTACAAAGTTGACTATTGGGATATTCCGCAAGGATATTTATGTCCACCGGTGCCCGGGCGGGCAGATTATATTCACGCTATTGCTGATCTTATTGCAAACACTAGTAAAGGCAGCAGCCAGCTAAAAGCAAGAAGTTCGAAGGGCATAGTTGGATTAGACATAGGCACGGGTGCAAATATGATTTATCCCATAATAGGCCAACAAGTTTACGGTTGGCGGTTTGTGGCCACCGATACCGATAAAATAGCTGTACAGTCGGCCACACTTATTCAATCCTCTAACCGAGGACTTAACAAAACAATACAGCTTAGGCATCAGCAAAACCCGGACCATATTTTTAAAGGAGTAATTAACCGCGATGATCAATTTATATTCAGCATGTGTAATCCGCCTTTTCATGCTAGTCAATCTGCGGCGATGGCCGGCACGCAAAGTAAGAATGCAAACTTAAGTAAGCATCAAAAAAAACGCATCAACAAGAGCGCTGTGCAAGTAATCCCACCTTTAAAAAGTCGTCTTGACGCGCAAAATTTTGCCGGCCAAGCACATGAGCTTTGGTGCGATGGGGGTGAAGTTGGATTTATAAAACGTATGATTAACGAAAGTGTTGATTATAAAAATCAAGTGCACTGGTTTACCTCGTTGGTGTCTAAAAAAGCCAGCCTTGTGCCTCTCAAAAGGGCATTGGATGTTGTTAAAGCACTCGAGGTAAAAGTCATTAAAATGGACCAAGGAAGCAAGGTTAGTCGCTTTGTGGCATGGCGATTTTGTTAAACAGGTGTAAACTCAATAAGGCAACAGCTAGCTATGATGTGGAGATATATTGCAAACAATTCTAAATGAAATAGCCTTACAAATGATGCAATCGCTAGAAAAGGGCGAAGTTGCGAGATACATTCCTCAATTAGCAAAAATAGATCCGAATCAATTTGCTATAAGTGTCGCGCTGCCAAACGGTGAAAGCTTTAATGCTGGGTGTGCGCATACGCTTTTTTCTATTCAAAGTATATCTAAGGTATTCACTCTAACCTTGGCCTTAGGGAAGTTAGGGGGAAGTCTGTGGTCACGTGTTGGCCGTGAGCCCTCAGGTGATCCATTCAACTCTATAGTGCAATTGGAACATGAACATGGCAAACCACGAAATCCATTTATTAATGCCGGCGCGATAGCGGTTGCCGACACAATCATGCAGGGCCATCAACCCAAAGAAACGCTAGCTGAAATCGTCCAGTTTATACGCTTCTTAGCAGATGACGATAGTATAACAATTGATGAAAAAGTAGCACGTTCTGAAATTGAATCAGGTGCAAGAAACACCTCTCTTGCACATTTTATGGCATCATTTGGGCACTTTGAAAACCCAGTGGATGCGGTATTAGGAACTTACTTTCATCATTGTTCAATTGCCATGAACACTATGCAGTTAGCCAAGGCTGGTTTATTTTTAGCAAACAATGGCATAAACCCAAAAACAGGATATCCGGTTGTGTCTTCTAAACGAGCTAAACGTATTAATTCCTTAATGCTTATGTGCGGTCACTATGATGGCTCAGGAGAATTTGCATACAGAGTGGGACTGCCGGGCAAAAGCGGAGTGGGCGGGGGCATATTAGCTATTGCACCTGCAAAAGCCTCAATTGCCGTTTGGTCGCCGGGACTCGATACTATTGGCAACAGTAAACTAGGTACTCGAGCACTTGAACTATTTGCAGCAAAAACAGGATGGTCAGTTTTTGGTGGTTAGCCGCTGCAAAAATTACTGCACAAATAGCGCAAGGTAGAAGTCAGTGGTATTATAAATGCAAACAACCAACGCTATAGAATGAAGCCACATGCAACTTATCAACATTGACAAAACACGCTATCGTCGTCATCTAAATCGGGTAATAGCGGCTTGCATAATTTCACTAGCTGGCGGCAGCTTAGCCATTTCGCAAACACTTATTGCTTTATTTCCCGACGCAAGTGGCAGTCATTTCCATTGGAACTTATTAGGCGTTGTGGTGAGTACCTTAATATTAGCTTGGTTGCTTAACAAATACCGTAAGCATACGTTTATGACCGAAGTTGTTTATGTCTGGGAGCTTAAGCAAGCGCTCAATAAAATACAACGTAAAATGATGAAATTAAAGGCGGCTAGCCTTACCGGCAATGCAGATGCGATGCTAGCTATTCAATATAGCTTCGCTGGTTCTAGATTATTATGGCAGCTAGACGACAACACCATTATTATGGATGAGTTAGTTGTGCAGCAGGCTGAACTTGACAGCCTTGCCCAAAAGTATGACTTAACGCTTAATGCTAATGACTATGATGTATATATTTTGCAACAGTTTTAAGTTCATTGTTGCTGTAGCGCTTGGCTTGCTAGCAATATATGGCAAATGATTCAGGCACAGCCTCTATGGGGATGATGTCAATATGCATAGGGTACTGGCAAACACACTATTTTATCTAATAATTTTTGATTTTTACTGCGCAACTGCTTTGTATGATGCGCCTAATGCATCTCAGTTCAAATAAGTATTCAAATAAAGTGAGTGTAAAAGTAGACAAAAATATATGCTTGCCTTGGTCTATGCTATACTTCGTCGCCTAAATATTTCACTACATAAGCAAACATACATGAGTTTTTCCGCTTTAGGGCTTTCCAAAGAGTTAGTTCAGGCCGTTACTGATAAAGGCTACACCACCCCAACACCTATTCAAGAGCAAGCTATTCCAGCGGTGCTCTTGGGTAAAGACGTAATGGCAGCTGCGCAAACCGGCACGGGTAAAACCGCTGCTTTTACTTTGCCTTTAATACAGCGTTTTGCCGCAAATTATACAGCACCAAGAGCTAATCATATAAAAGCGCTTGTGTTAACGCCTACCCGCGAATTGGCGGCGCAAGTAGCGGCTAATATCGATGAATATAAGGTGCACACGCGCATAAAGTCAACTGTAGTCTTTGGCGGTGTATCCATAAATCCACAAATGAAACATTTACGCCGAGGCTGCGATATTTTGGTCGCAACGCCAGGTCGCTTACTCGATTTGTTTCAACAAAATGCTGTCAAGTTTACCGACGTATCGGTGCTTGTGTTAGATGAAGCTGATCGCATGCTCGATATGGGTTTTATTCATGACATAAAGCGTATTTTGAAATTGTTACCGCAAAAGCGTCAAAACTTATTATTTTCAGCTACTTTTTCTGAAGATATTCGAGGCTTAGCTAGTCGCCTAGTTAATAATCCTGTCGAAATTTCAGTCACGCCAAAAAATGCTGCCGCCCCAAGTGTAGAGCATTCTATTGTATATTTAGAAAAAGCCAATAAAAGTAAGCTATTGATTCATTTGATTGAAAGCAATGGTTGGAAGCAGGCCTTGGTGTTTACGCGTACAAAACATGGCGCTAACAGGCTTACAAAACAGTTGTGTGCTAAAGATATTTCTGCGGCAGCGATTCATGGCAATAAAAGCCAGGGTGCACGTACAAAAGCATTGGCGTCGTTTAAAAGTGGCGAGTTACGAATTTTAGTCGCAACTGATATAGCCGCGCGTGGTATTGACATTCAGCAGCTTCCCAACGTGGTAAATTATGATTTGCCAAACGTGCCTGAAGATTACGTGCATAGAATAGGTCGCACGGGCCGCGCAGGTTCAGTGGGTCATGCGGTTTCCTTTGTGACTATTGAAGACATAAAACAACTGACGGACATTCAAAACCTTATTCAGCAGGTCATTCCAATTTTGGAAGTCGAAGGTTTGTCATCTAGACAAAAATTGCCGAATATTCAACTCAAACAGCCAAAAGCTAAAAAGCTTAAAAAGCAGCCGTTCTAATAATCCAAAATTCTCATTGTGTACTGTAAAAGCGCTATCAATCGATAGCGCTTTTATTTTTAGTCAATAGCTGTGCCTTCATTCGTTTATTTCTCTATATACGAAAAGTAATCAAAGTCAGCAATACACTGTTGACCAGAAACATCCTGACAAGCCATTCCTACAAAACCTCCTGTGAAGCTATCGGCGTCAGCTTCACCAGCTTCGTCTGAAATAATCGTATAATCTAGGACAACTGGCAGTGTTGTCCAGTCTTCTTCGTTACTCGAAAATGAAAACGTTAAAGTGTGATGGTCTACGTCGGCGCGCAAATAAATGGGCCCTTTTTTTGGTAAAATGAAGCGTGGGTCCATTCCACAGCTATTGGGGTTGCTCTCAAGCAGGCTAAAGGTGATAAATTGCTTGCGGTCACCTAAGCAGCTCATTATATCTATAAAACGATTGCCGTTGTTGTTTATCGATACATAACAATAATGAAACTTATGGCTGTTGTAATAACAAGTTAAACCGGCCATTTGTTGAATATTGGTAGGTGTAAACTCCAACTTTGTTTGTGCTGTGTAAACAAAAGCTTGCTGTCTGCGAGCAATTAGTGCTTGTTCGAAAAGCGAACCAATAGACTGCTTGCCGGTCAAGCGTAGGTGTCCAAAGCGTGCGCTTAAGCTCATAAAACGTTCTGGGTACGGTGTACGTAACCATTGAAATTCTATGGGCAGTTCGCTTTTATCAAATTCATGTTTTTGTTGAATAGGGGCCCAAGGATACTCTGGTAAATTGGGTGCGGGCACGTCTAATGCTGGTAAACCATTGCCTACTGCATTTACTACACGAACCCATCCGTCAGCTGTCCAATAGGTTTTTTGCAAACTGGTTTCTCGGCCAAGCGGGCAACGTCTTTGGCCTATTAGCGGCCGACCGCATAAGTGAACTAAATATGATTCGCCATTAGGCGTATCAAATAAATCACCGTGGCCAGCGCGCTGCAATGGCAACTGTGGGTTGTCTTTAGCGGTGAGTAAATAACCATACGGGTCGAGTTCGTATGGGCCATCTATATTTTTAGAGCGCGCCATGGTCATTGCATGGCTGTAAGACGTGCCGCCTTCGGCTGTGAGCAAATAATAATAACCATTGCGTTTGAATAAATGAGGCGCTTCGGTACACCCGAGTTCACTTCCGGCAAAAATATTCTTAATTTCCCCCACTAGTTTTTGCTGCTGCGGGCAATATTCTTGCAGTAGTATACCGCCAAACCGATTTTTTAAATGACGGTGGTCCCAAAGCATGTTTACAAACCATTTTTTACCATTGTCATCATGAAACAAAGAAGGATCAAAACCGCTTGAATTCATATATACAGGGTCGCTCCATTCACCGTTTATGGTTGCGCACGTGGTTAAATAGTTGTGCGCATCTTTAAAGTTGCCATCGAAACGTTTTACATCAGTATAAATAAGATGGAAGCAACCATCGCTGAAACTAATACAAGGTGCCCATACACCACACGAGTCGGGCTCACCGCGCATATCAAGCAACACTTTGCGGTTTAAAGGTCGGCTCACTAAGCGCCAGTTTTTAAGGTCTTTTGAATGATGAATTTGAACGCCTGGGTACCATTCAAAAGTTGAGGTCGCAATATAAAAATCGTCACCCACCACCACAATACTTGGGTCAGGATTAAACCCCGGCAGTATTGGATTGTGAATCATTGATTGTGTTTGGGCAGTCATATTGATCAATCCTTTATGTCACGCGTTAGTGTTTGACTTTTTCAAGCCGGCTAAACCCCCTGTTTTCGCCGCTACGCAATATGCACAATATAAGCATGAAATGTCCGATAGTGCCGCCAGCATTGCTAGAGAGTATTTACCAATTCGGTTTGTGTATGCTGCTAAGCGTCGCGTGGTAAACCTTTTTGCACTATACGAATAAGACGCGCATGCTGGCGTGTACTAATCGCTTTTTCAGTGCTTCTCATAGTTATTTTTTGTTGGGAGATAGCCCATTCAAAATGTTCTATTAATACACTTGAGCTGGCCTTTTCTAATGCGCTTTGAAGACTTAAAAGTATGTTTGTGTCAGCGCTAGCATTGCCCATCGCGATGGATAAATTTCGCTGCCAGCTTTCATATCCAATGCGCCGAATAGGAGAGCCTTGAGTTTTTTCTAAAAATTCTGTTTCTGTAAGTTCAAATAAGCTAATAAGGCTAGCACCTTGTAAGAACTCTTTGGCAAAAAAGTCTTTTTCTTGGGTTACTTCTGCATATCTATTCCAAGGACATGCAAGTTGGCAATCGTCGCAGCCGTATACGCGGTTTCCCATTGGTTTTCTATACTCTAACGGAATTACCCCTTTATGCTCAATGGTTAAATATGAAATACAACGTCTTGCATCAAGTTGGTAAGGGGCGACTATGGCTTGGGTTGGACAAATGCTAATACAGGCGGTGCAACTGCCGCAGTTTTCTTCTGCGCTTTTGTCTACAGGCAAGGGAATGTTGACAAACAACTCGCCTAAAAAAAACCAAGAACCGGCCTCTTCATTAAGGGTTAATGTATGTTTACCGGTCCAGCCTAATCCGGCCTTTTGTGCAATGGCGTGTTCTAGCACTGGTGCTGAATCAACAAATGGCCTAAAATCTAAATCAGCGCAATGCTGCTTTATTTGTTCTCCAAGCTTTTTAAGGCGCGCGCGCATAACTTTGTGGTAGTCACGACCAAGGGCATAGCGGCTAATATAGGCTTGTTTATCATTTTGCAGATTGTTTGCAAACTGTGCATTTGGGGGTAAGTAGTCCATGCGTACGCTTATAATGCGACAGGTATTACGGTGCAGCTTTTCAGGCGCAAGGCGCTTGTCTACATTACGCGCGAGGTAGTCCATATCACCATGAAAACCTTTCTTAAGGTAGGCTTCTAACAACGGTTTTTGTTGGCTAAGGTCAATATCACACACACCAACTTGCTGAAAGCCTAGCGCCTTGCCCCAAGCCTTGATATGGTTAGCCAACAAGGAAAAGTCAATTGTCGTGCTGCGGTTAGAACTTGTGTGCACGTTTGTGTTAGTAGAATCTATTGAGGACATTCATTTATGCTGCAAAAAAAACTTGCTATTAGTTTAACACAAAAATTGTATCGTGCAGACCAAGTCCGGCTTTACGAGAAAGTGGCTGCTAAAGCAGTAGGTATTGATATGTCGAGCTTAATGCAGCGCGCAGGTGCCTGTGTTTTTCAACAATGTGTCACTTTATTTCCCAATGTTGATAATTATTTGGTAGTAGTGGGTATTGGTAACAATGCCGGTGACGGCTACGTGGCAGCGCTTACCGCTTATAATGCTGGTAAAAACGTGACACTTTGCGCGGTTGAACCTAATAGGGTTGTAGAAGACGATGTAAAACGCGCTCAACAAAATTGGCTTGGTGCCGGTGGTAAAGTGGAAGCCTTTCAACAAGCCCATGTTGATAAAGCGGGCATTATTATTGATGCTTTGTTAGGTACGGGGATAAATGGGTTTATAAGATCTGAATTCGCCGATGTGATTGCGCTTATCAATAGCAGTAAAAAGCCAATAGTGAGTATAGATGTACCTAGTGGCCTTGACGCAAATACGGGGGCCTCGTTAGGTGAATGTATTCAAGCAACCGCTACTGTTACATTTGTAGGGATTAAATTAGGCTTAACCACCGGTGCTGGCAAGCAATCGTGTGGCCTATTAGTATTTGAAGATTTAGGCATTGGCAAAGCCTTTGCTGATATTGCAAGAAGCGATGCCAGTGCGCTAGATTTAAAACATTTTAAAGGCTTGGCGCCGCGTCCCGTGCACAGTCATAAGGGGACCTACGGACGTTTGCTTTGTATCGGTGGGAATCAAGGTATGTCTGGCGCAATACGCATGACTTCTGAGGCGGCTCTTCGTACAGGTACCGGTTTAGTTAAAGTATTTACACATAAAGACTCTATTTTACAAATTTGTACTGGTAGACCTGAACTTATGGTATCTAGTACGGGTCTCAAAGAAGCTTTAGTGTGGGCAACATGTATTGTTATTGGCCCAGGTTTGGGACAAGATGAATGGAGTAAGCAAACCTTCGATGAGGTGATGGAATATTGCCAACAAACACCAAAGCCAATAGTTGTCGATGCAGATGCGCTTAACTTAAAAGCGGTTAATACTAATTTTGTAACGCTGCCAAACTGCGTAATTACTCCGCATGTGGGCGAAGCGGCCCGTTTACTCAATGTTTCTATTGATGAAATTGAGGCCGATAGGTTTAATTTTGCAAGACAATGTTCGCAGCGCTATGAGGCCATTTGTGTACTCAAGGGAGCGGGCAGTATAGTTGATAACCAAAACCACTCATGGGTATGCCGACATGGTAACCCTGGTATGGCAACCGCTGGTATGGGTGATGTACTTGCAGGTATTTTAGGATCTTTGCTGTCGCAAGGATTAAGCGCTGATATGGCTTGCCAATATGGAGTATCGATTCATGCTAAAGCAGGTGATATAGTGGCACAAGAATTTGGTCAGCGTGGACTATTAGCCAGCGATTTGTTTGATACCGTCAGATTATTAATAAACGAATAAGAATGAAAACAAAGCAGTATTGTAGTAATGAAGCCGACACAAAAATAGTCGCATCTATGCTAGGAAAAGCCTTCACTAAAAACGGGTATGGGGGAACGTGCACTTTTTTGCGCGGTGAATTAGGTGCAGGTAAAACCACCTTTAGCCGTTATTTATTGCATAGTCTTGGTCATAAAGGCAATGTGAAAAGTCCAACCTACACCTTAGTCGAGCCTTATGAACTGGGTGAGAGTACATTATTCCATTTTGATTTATATAGAGTAGCCGACCCAGAAGAACTTGAGTTTATGGGCATACGCGACTATTTTACACCGCACAGTGCTTGTTTGGTAGAGTGGCCAGAAAAAGGACAAGGTTTATTGCCTGCCCCCGATTTAAGCGTAGATATTAGTTACCATCAAAACGGCAGAATGTATGAATTTGAAG
>JBLHMY010000036.1:0-16709 GCA_047621065.1 Glaciecola sp.
GCGTCGCTCAGCAATTCAGATAATGCTAGGGGTAATCGCGAAGCATCGGTCACATATTCATTGCGCTTTAAAAAGGCCTGCTTGGTGCATTCAATCAGCAGATGTACCATTTCAAGTTCACTATTGCTTGATGCCAGCAACGTGTCTTTGTATTGTTCATAGAGTTTGTCATATAAGGCCAAAATAATTAATGAAGCTATGCCTTGGGTGGGCGCTGGTAAGTTATAAAGTGTCCCTTTGCTTGTAGTCACACTAAGTGGCTTCACTATTTGCGCTTGATATTGCTGAAAGTCACTAAGCTGAATAGGCGAGCCTGCCTGTGCTAAATCGGTGGCAAGCATATTGGCAATTTCGCCTTTATAAAAGTCTTGCAGCCCGTTTCTTGCAAGCAGCTGTAGAGTTTTTGCTATTTTGGGCAACTTAAGAATGTTGCCTTTTTTTAACACCTTGTCCTTTATCAAGAATTGCTCAAAGTGCGGCATTTGGGCCAAATCATTGAAAGTTTTTGCGCTGGCATCATGCACACTTTGCGTGACTTCAATACCCCACTGAGCCTGATTAATAGCAGTATCAAATAAGGTCGACAGCGGCATATTGGGTTGCCATTGTTGGCTTATTTCTAACGCTTTTTCCCAGCCAGATACTGCGCCCGCCATTGTTAATGCTGCTTTAGGTCCGCGACTGGGAATACTGTGCATATTTTTGTAGTAGTTAAGTGTAGCGTTTTGCGCAGCGGTACCACTGGCATCTATTGCAATAGGCGGCTTGTTGGGTTCGCTAATTAGCCAAAACCCATCGCCTCCCATGCCATTCATGTGTGGGTATTTAACCGCAATAGACGCAGCTGCGCCCACCATGGCTTCTATTGCTGTGCCGCCTTGTTCAAGTATTTTTGTACCGGCGTTTGTTGCGCCATGATGAGGCGCGGTAAACGCAATTTGAGTTTTTTTTGGAATAGTCATAATAAATTTTTCATCAGTTTTTTTGCGATGTTAATGAGTCGCAAATCTTGGTTTTTAGGAGCAATTAAGGATATCCCGCACGAGGCCTTGTTTATAGTGAATAATGGCAAATGGATTTGCGGTAACCCAGCTAATCCCGCAATTGCGGTAAATGTCATTAAATTCTTTCGATACTCTTCAAGCTCGTTTGCCGATGTGTTAAGCAATGGCGCAAGACCTGGTGTGGTGGGTAGCAAAATAATATCATGTTTTTGAAAGTGTAAATTGATGTAGGCGGTAAAAGACTGCTGTCGCTGCTTAGCCAACTGGTAGTCTTGTATGCTTATGTTTTGGCACCAGTCAAAGCGCTTTTGAATGTCTTGGGCGAAGCTTGGCTGATTACGTAAAATCCACGGGCCATGTTGCTGCCAAATTTCGAATCCTTGTAGAGTACGAAAAATTTCACTTATTCTAAACGTGTGCGTGTCTATGTCGACTTCAGCGAAGTCGAAGGCGGCGTTGACTGTTTTAACCATTTGCTTGATATTACCTGATTGTTCGCAGCGGGCAGTTAAGTTGCGAGCAATAGAAAATTTCAGTGGTGCTTGCGTTAGCGGATTTAAAATACTATCGCTTTTTTTGGGTAATAAAACCTCAGCGACTTTTGCTAGATCATCTATATTGCTGCACATCCATCCAATGGTGTCGAATGATGTAGCCAGGGGCACCATATTATCCATCGGCAGTAAACCGTGTGAGGTTCTTATTCCAAACAGCCCGTTATAACTGGCCGGGACGCGAATAGAGCCGCCAGTATCTGTGCCTAAACCAATATCGGCTAATTTGGCCGCCACAGCCACCGCAGAACCGCTAGATGAGCCACCTGCAAAACGTTCCGGGTTAGTGGGATTAATAAGCACTGGATAATGAATATTTTGCCCGTTCAAACTATAAGCCAATTCGTCGGTTAAGGTCTTTCCTTTATACACCGCACCTAGCTCAATTAGTTTAGCCACTGTTGAGTTTGTTTTGTTTGGAATACAGTGGGTGCGTAACCAATCTGGATTGCCTGCGGCCGTGGGTATACCTTTTACATCAAACAAGTCTTTCACCGCTAAACTCATATTATGTAGCGATGTTGTTGAATGCTTTGCGCTAGATGTACTTAGCGGCGCGGGTTGCACATTTACAAATGCCTGTTCGAAATAATTTTTGTGCACGGGTTTCCTCTGAATGTAGAAGCCTATGAGGCAATTGTTTCATTGTTATGTCAAGAGAAACATTTGTGTCAAAAATAAGTTTACGCCAGAGTTTTATTTGGCTGATTATTGAGTACTCATATTTCGGACATCTATTTTAGGATAACGTTGCTTAGTTAACCCATCACAAGGCAAACAAACTACTAGCAAATTGCAGGCCTAAAATAAGCTGTAAGGTTTCTTTTTACATATTGCTTAAGCGTATTGGGTCAGAATCTTGCATATTGAACTGTAAATAAGGATTTAACACTGCCATAAATTAATTTAGCAAAAAGGAAATTTAGTGAAATCAAATCCAGAAATATTGTTTGCATTAAATGATGTACCCAACATAAAACAATGCACCACAGCAGCGCTACAGCATGTGTTAGCCTGTTTCGTAGGAATAATTACGCCTTCGCTTATTATTGGCTCGGTACTTGGCATTGAATCTGAGGTGCCCTATTTAATTAGTATGGCGTTGTTTGTGTCGGGTGTGGCCACCTTCATTCAAGTAAAGACCTTTGGCGGTATAGGCTGCGGCCTTATTGCTGTGCAGGGCACTAGTTTTGCTTTTATCAGTGCCTTGTTAATTGCCGGCTTTTCGGTGAAAGCAAAGGGTGGTAGTAAAGAAGATATTTTGGCAATGCTCTTTGGCATCTGTTTTGTTGGTGCTTTTATTGAAATTTTGGTAAGCCGATTTGTAGATAAAATTAAGCGTGTTATTACGCCCCTTACAACAGGTATTGTAATTACTACTATTGGTGTCAGCCTTATAAAGGTAGGCATAACCGACTTAGGTGGCGGTGTGGGCAGTACTAATTTTGGGAGTATGCAAAATGTACTAATTGGTCTTTTTGTATTGATTATTATTATTGCTATGAATATTTCTGCTAATCCATGGGTACGGCTCTCAGGAATTATGGTGGGCATGGTAATTGGTACAATTGTTGCCTTTTTCATGGGCATGGTGTCGTTTGCTAATGTGGGCACTCAGCCTTTTTTTAGTGTGCCTATACCATTTAAGTATGGCTTTAATTTTGACGTAGAACTGTTTATTCCTATCGCCTTAATATACTTTTTAACAGCACTAGAAACCTCTGGCGATTTAACCGCTAACAGCATGTTTTGCGGGCTTCCAATAAAGGGGCCAAGTTATATAAAGCGCATAAAAGGCGGTATATTAGCTGACGGTATCAACTCTGCTATTGCGGCTATCTTTAACACCTTTCCCAATACTACGTTTGGTCAAAACAACGCCGTAATTCAATTAACTGGAGTGGCGAGTCGTCACGTTGGTTTTTACGTGGCAGGCCTGTTAGCCATTCTTGGTTTATTTCCTATTATTGGTAGTGTCTTACAGTCTATCCCAAAGGCGGTGCTAGGTGGTGCTACTTTGGTTATGTTTGCCACCATAGCGGTAGGAGGTATTAAAATTTTAGCCAGCGAACCTATAGACCGGCGCAAGTCTCTTATAATAGCTACATCACTTGGCGCGGGTTTAGGGGTGCTGATGGTGCCAGATGTAATGCAAGGTCTGCCCGATATGCTTAAAAACACACTTTCTTCTTCGGTTACGATGGCGGGTTTTACGGCTATTATTATGAGTGTTTTATTACCCGATACCAACAATGCCCAAAACAAGCAAGGCGCTGATTCAACACAGGCTTAGGCAGTCTAAATAGGATTGTTTAATTTTCCGCGTTAAACACCCTTATTCGCCCCGATGCTGTGCAAGAATTTCACCAAAATGAAGCAGGTGGGGGCGTAGTTAGCTTAATAATTGTAAAAAACAGACCGCTTGGTCAACATGTATTCAGTTGGCATAAGTATTGCTTTTTCTAAGCATTGTTGGTGAATACTTCATAGCATGTAGCTGGCAGCATATGTGAATAACATTATTACTGGGTTGATTGGAATGGCTGCTAAACCTGCGCGTGAAAGCTTGCTAGCTAATACTATGCGGGTATATTCACTAAACGTTACGCAACTTGAAGGCGGTAGCCTTGGTTTTGGTCTCGATTATGAGATAAGCAAGCAGTAATTCCATTATGAGTATTCTAAAAAAGCGATGAGCACTTCAAACAGCATTTGGTTAAAACATCCTGCAGGCATATTCACCGCAAATAGTGAAGATGCCCGCAATGGCGTTGTAGTTGCGAATCAAAAAATAGTCGAACTTGTGGGTAAAGGGCAGGAGCCAACAACATCTGTAAATCAAGTAATTGATTGCAGCGCTTTTGCCATTACGCCGGGTTTAATTAATACACATCATCATTTTTATCAAACGCTTACACGCTGCATACCGGAAGCATTAAATAAACCACTTTTTCCGTGGTTGAAGACCTTGTATCAAGTGTGGAAAAATTTAGATGCCGACATGTTGGCATCAGCCACCAAGTTGGCTTCTTTAGAGCTGATGATGTCGGGTGCAACAACGGTCTGCGATCATCATTATGTGTTCCCAAAAGGCCTTGAAAATGGCATTGATGTGCAAGTGGCTGCGCTGCAATCTTTAGGGTGCAGAGCTACGCTAACAAGAGGCTCTATGAGCTTAGGAGAAAAAGATGGGGGACTGCCGCCAAATAGCGTTATACAAACGCAAGATACGATATTAAACGATAGTGAACGTGTGGTATCTGCATTTCATCAATCGTATGAAGGCGCTATGGTGCAAATTGCACTAGCCCCTTGCTCTCCATTTTCAGTGTCGACCCAATTAATGAAAGACACCGCCAGTTTGGCAAAATCACTCAAGGTTTTGCTGCATACTCATTTAGGTGAGACCAAAGATGAAGACGCGTTTTGCCTTCGTCAATTTGGTCTACGTCCGGTAGATTATTTAGAAGCCTGTGGTTGGTTAAACGAACGAACATGGCTTGCTCATGGTATACATTTCACGCCTCAGGAAATTGTGCGTTTAGGTCAAGCTAAAGTGGGGATTGCGCATTGTCCCAGTTCAAATATGCTACTAGCCTCGGGAATTTGCCCGACCGTTGATTTACTTGAAGCCGGCTGTAAAGTAGGCCTTGCGGTAGACGGCTCTGCGTCAAACGATAGTTCAAACATGATTCAAGAAGTACGTCAGTCCTTGTTGCAACAGCGCTTAAGATATGGCGCTGAGGCGATAACCGCGCAAGGTGTTTTACATTACGCAACCAAAGGCTCTGCAAATGTCCTGGGCAGGAATGACATAGGCGAAATAGCCGTTGGCATGCAAGCGGATTTAGCGTTGTTCAATCTTGAAGCGTTGAGGTTTAGCGGTGCCGGCGATCCCATTGCAGCATTAGTGCAATGCGGCGCACATACCGCAGACAAGCTTATGGTGGCCGGAGAGTGGATCATTGAAAATAGCCAGCATAAGAACATTGACCCAATGGACTTGATGGCGCAACATCAAGTCCTTGCCCGCAAACTGCAATTTGACCATTAATGCTTACCCTTACATATAATAAGAAGAATATAGACATATGACATTACTGCTAGATCGTTTATTTAAATTAACTGAGAAAGGGTCTAGTTTCAAAAAAGAACTAGTTGCTGGTCTCACTACCTTTGCTGCTATGTCTTATGTGTTGGTGGTAAACCCGAGTATTTTGTCGGCTAGTGGTATGCCTATTGAAGGCCTAATTACGGTTACTGCTCTTGCAGCCTGCATTGGTACGCTAATGATGGCTGCAATGACCAACTACCCTATTGCTATGGCTCCGGGAATGGGACTAAATGCATTTTTTGCTTTTACCATATGCATAACCCGAGAGATTCCTTGGGAAGCGGCTTTGGGCATTGTATTTTGGAACGGCATTTTGTTTTTGATACTCTCGTTAATGGGGGTCAGAAAAAAAATAGCCGAGGCCATACCCGATGCACTTAAAATAGGTGTTCAATGCGGTATAGGTTTGTTTATCGCTTTTATTGGATTGAAAAATGCAGGGTTAGTAGTAGACAACCCGGCTACTTTTGTAGCACTAGGGGATTTGTCTGAGCCGGCAACTATGTTGGCATTAATAGGCATTGTTTTTACCATTGTATTGGTGGTTAAAAAAGTCACCGGTGCTATTCTTATCAGTGTAATTGTGCTAACGCTTATTGGCTATTTTGTACCCTCTGGTGAGGGCACGTTAACCGCCGCCCCTGACGGTTTTATAGGGATGCCAGACAGTATTAGCAATACTTTTTTTGCCATGGATATTATGTATCCAATTACTTATTTTGCACAAACATGGGACCTTATTTTTGCCTTACTTTTTGTGAATATGTTCGACACCATTGGCACTCTTATTGGGGTATCGCGAAAGGCACAGTTGCTAGATGAAAACGGCGTATTACCAAAAATGGGCAATGCCATGACCGCCGATGCGGGAGCCAGTGTAATTGGTGCAGCATTGGGCACCTCGCCGGTAACTTCATATGTTGAATCGGCCGCGGGTGTGTCGGCTGGCGGTCGCACGGGGCTAACCTCTGTAGTGGTAGCGCTTTGTTTTGCTTTGGCCCTGTTTCTTACACCGGTAATGAAAGTGATACCCTTAATGGCGACAACGCCAGCCCTTATTATGGTGGGTATTTTTATGATGGAGTCGTTTCGACAGTTAGACTTTGATGATATGCCTTCGCTTGCTACCGCAACTATTGCAATGATGGCAATGCCACTAACTTTTAGCATTAGTGAGGGAATTGCGCTGGGGTTTATTACCTATGTCGGTATAAAAATGGGCACGCGTAAGTTCAAAGAGGTTTCGGTAATAACCTACATATTAGGCGCTGTATTTATGCTGCGATATGTCTTTGACTTAACATAGTGTTACACGGCCGGTTACCTAATAAGTGCTATAGTTCAGACAGTTCATCAAGATGCTGATACATTTTGGAAATGTTAGCAGCACGAACCTGCCCTTTGCTATCAAGGCGCTTGTAAGTTTCGTTGCATAGTATCGCAATCATACTCATTGGTGCGGCGTAACTATCGAATGCATTTTCTTGACCTAAATGACATACCAATAAGTGGGTTACTTGTTTATTGAACACTTGGCCCGTTGGGTCGCTTAGCAATACCGTAGGCTGTTTTGAAACGCTGCTGACTAATTTATCAAAGTTTTTAGGGCGTCTTCTAAAGCCAATAAGTATGACAACTTCATCTTTATCTAGACTTACCAGTTCTTCACCAAGGGTTTGCCCTGGTTGCGGCAAAATACGCACCCCACTTCTTATTTGCATTAGCTGTTGCCTAAAATGCAAAGCAATAGGATAGCTATTACGATAGCCAATAATAGTGATTTTTTTGCTGCTAGTGAGTAAATCTACAACCACTTTTAGCTGCGACGGGCTAATAGCATTAAGAGTTTGCGTAATATTCACAACTTCATTACCAAGCTGGTTTTGATTATGGATGCTTGTGTTTGCCACCGGAAACCCGTCTATACGACGCTCTAAAAGTTTGGCTTTAGCTTGTTGATGAGACTCATAACCTATTTGTCGAAAGAAACGACTAACGGTTGCTTTGGAAGTTTGTGTTGCGTTGGCGATGTCACTAACCGACATACTAATAATGGCCAAAGGGTGTTGTTGTATGTAGTTCGCAATTATTCGGGCATTCGGAGATAATTCAGAATAGTGCTGCACAATAGCTTGTTCGATACTTTGTTCTTTGCTCAAAACATTTTTCCTAAACCCCATAGTGTAACTAGTGTAAGGATATATTTAGGTTTCGGCTATAAGGTTTTAGATAATCGTAGTTAAAATAGTTCGTGCTTTTAAGATTTATTCAGCGACTTGAGCTATTACTGCGCCCCAGCATCTTAAATAGTGGATGATAAGTAGCATTAATCGCGAGCGTGAAGCGTCTATTAGCTATGCACAAGCATTGGTCGAAAAACATCCTAGCTGTTTACCTCACTGTCTATACCATTGAGGCACAATAGTGCTGGTATAAATGAAGAATTACGATAGAGTAGCCAACTCAATTGATGAATAGTTAATTAACTATTCATCAAGCATAGTCCTAAGGAAATATTTATGTTCAGCCATATCATGATCGGTGCAAACGATATTCAAGAATCCAAAAAGTTCTACGACGCCATACTTGGTGAGTTTGGACATAAGCCAAGTGTCATAGACGACAAAGGGCGCTATTTTTATTTTACACCAAAAGGCATATTTGCCCTTAGCAAACCAATCGACGATCAACCCGCAAGCCATGGCAACGGCACTACAATAGGGTTTTCGGCAGATACATCTAAAATAGCGTAATTATGGTGTTTAGTAATAAGTTTTTAGAAAAAAAGCAATACGAGTACAAATTGTAATGGCAGATATGAATTTATATATAGTGGTAGCCATTACAATGCTCGTTGGTATTGGGTTGTCGCTTTTATTTTTTGGTGCACTTATTACGATTGCCTCTGCATTTGGCAATAAACGAATCGCTTGGGGTATTGTTAATGTGTTACTGCTGCCACTTACCGCGGTATACGTGATGGTATATTGGCGAGAAACTGCTTACGCTCGTAAGTACTTACTACCTGGTGCGGCATTGATTATAATAGCTGCTATTTTTATTATGTTGCTTTAAATAATACTAGAGACTTACATGCATATATACTCACACATTCTTAAAATGGGTATTTTTAGCCTGCTGTGTGCTATTAGTTTACATGCCCAAGCAAAATGGGAAACGCGCAATTATTCTACCATGGGAACGAATGTTGTGATTGAATTACATCATCCAAACGATGCAATTCGAAAGCTTGCGATAGAATCCGTGGTAAATGAGATTGAGCGTATCAATCAAAGCATGAGCACCTATATTGATACCAGCGATATTTCGACTATTAACCGTTTGGCATTTTCACAAGATGTGCCGGTATCAAAAGAAATATATGATTTATTAGCCTTAAGTGCGCGCATATCGTCGCTCACCAACGGTGCCTTTGATATAACCTATGCCAGTGTAGGTTATTTATATAGCTACCCAAACAAAACTAAACCTACGAATGAGCAAATAAACAACCTTTTACAGGCGGTTGACTACACCTTAGTGGCACTAAACGAAGCCAACACCAGCGTTCGATTTTTACACAAAGATGTAAAAATAGATTTAGGCGGTATAGCCAAGGGCTATGCAGTAGACAACGCCATTGAGTTACTCAGCAAACTGGATATTTCTCATGCACTAGTCACCGCCGGTGGCGATACTCGTTTATTAGGCGATCGCTTAGGAAAGCCCTGGATTGTGGGTATTCGAGACCCACGTAACCGCGAAAAGCAAGCCGTGGTTATTCCCTTAGCACAAACTGCCATGTCTACCTCGGGTGACTACGAACGTTACTTTGAAGAAGATGGTAAACGCTTTCACCATATACTCTCGCCAAAAACAGGTAAGTCGACATACGAGGTACAATCTGTTTCTATTATTGGTCCACAAAGCGTATATAACGATGCCCTATCAACGGCAGTTTTTGTAATGGGATTGGAAAAAGGCATTGGCCTAATTAATGCCTTACCCGAATTTGAAGCTATTGTTATGGATGCCAATAGGCGCATGCATTATTCTGATGGTTTGCAAAACTAATACGCTCTACATTATTGCACTTAAGCTTTGTCGCTATCGACTTTTTTTTGCTAGAAAAATAGTATGTCTGCTCCCTTTCCCTACACGTGCCCTAACAACGCGTGTGCTTACTTCATATCCTGCTTTTTTAAGACGCACAGTGAACGAGTGATCAGGTCCTGCCGACCATATTGCCAATATGCCTTTAGGTAAAAGGGTATTGTAAATATCCTTTAGGCCGTTCAAAGAATATATCCAACTATTGTCACAATGCGTTAATCCTTCTGGACCATTGTCAACATCAAGTAAAATAGCATTGTAAGTGGCTTGGCGAGTGCGTAATAGGGTTTTGATATCGCCTATATGCACTACTGCACGAGGGTCGCTAAGGGGGTTTTTGGCGCAATTACCTAGCGCTCCTTTATTCCAAGCAACAACTTCTGGTACTAGTTCGGCAACCGTTACTTTACTGCTGCTGGTGATGGCATTAAGCGCAGCTGCTAAGGTGTATCCCATGCCTAAGCCCCCTACCAAAACGTGCGCTTTTGCAGTAGATGCTAAGTGGGCGCATCCAAGCTTTGAAAGTTCTTCTTCTGAATTGTATAAGCGACTATTCATGAGCTCGCCGCGAATACCTGACATTTTAATAGAAAATTCGTCATCGCGCTGTGATAGCGTTAATTCGCCACCATTATTGGGAATATTTGCTTTGCCAAGCTGCACCCAAGGGATCATGCTGGCGCCCAATAAGGTAATAAACTAATAGGAATGACAGTCATATATTGGCTAATCCTCTTTTACTAAAATAATTTTACGATGCGGGAACGGAATTTCAATCCTAGCTTTATAAGCGCGGCCACTTATCCAGAAACCAATAATGAGGATAACAGCGGCAAGTAAAGTGCAAATAGTCCACAAAATAGCGCCAGGAAAATATTCAGTGAGGTTGAGGTTTTCGAGCAGTTTATCCATGGCATTTTTTCTTTAAAATCTAATTGATTATTTTTGTAAAACCAAAAGCCAAGCTGTATTCCACAACACTACCGCAGGGATCGTTACAAGTGTACATGCAAAATAAGATAAAACGAAACCTAACAGCATTGCCAATCTTTTTAATTTGATGTTTGCGGCCTAGAATAAGGATCGGGTTTATTTTTGTTAAATGTGGAAAGCGGGCGCGCTTTGCGTGAGCGCAATGGTACAGGAATTAACAAGATGTGGCGCTATTGGTATTTAAATAACAGTTGCCAGTAAACTTAATATGGAGTGTTGTATTTAAAATACAGTTTATGTTGTTTTATTATGCATTTTATAATGTGGTTTTAACTGATTCGGATTACTTTTTATCGGTTGATATCATTAATGAAAATTACTATAAACACGGGATTAAGTGAATCTAATAAGTATAGATAACACCTACCAAGTGAAACCATATTAAAAGGACATAAGATATGAAAATAATAATACGACTCGCTAGTATGTTGGCCTTTGTCAGCATGACGACTGTTACAATGGCTGCCGACTAGAGCAAAGGCCAAACTGCTGTGTGGTCGATAGTTTTGCAGTCTTGGGCAGATGAAGTAGCTCAAAATGGAAATTGGCCTGCTAATTACGTTCATGACGATGTAGTTGGATGGGGCAAATCTTGGTCCCAACCTAAAGGCGCCGAGTCTATGGTCAAATGAACAAGGTTTGGTGAAGACGCTGGTAAGACTCTTATTTATGAGTTGTTTCTTGTGTCTATCGTGATAGCTGGAACCACCGCGGTGGTTAACTACAACTCAGGTACTGTGAGCGAGGACTATGAAAAGAAGCGTGAGCGCTCGGCCGGTGGTTTAATTGAGACTTTGGTCTACGATGGTAAAACATGGAAGTTCTTGTCTTTGACCATCTTTGAAATTGGGTCTGGCGACTAGCTAGCCAAGACATAAATAACGAGCAGGACGAATTGTCTACTAGTAAAGCTAGCCGGGTAGCTCGTTTTTGCCGTTTTTTGTTTTACTTGTGCCGTTACAGCATTAACTGTATTGTTCACAGCGACTCGCTATTTCACCAACAATTAACGCAAAGTTTTGGGTGTACAACAATTTGCAAAGCCGTCAATTGCTCGACAGCTCACCTATACGATTCGACAAAGAGTTACTTCACAGCCCAGGGCGGTGAAAGCTTTGATAACAGGCTTAAGGCCAGCGTGAAATCAAAGCATTTATAAGTGCCCGTTTTATTCACTAACGCTTACGTTGCCAGTATAAGTAGTTGCAATATCGAGAATTTCAACATTTTTGGTGCGATAGGACTTCAATTTTTTCGCCACTTCAATGTTGCCTGCTTGAGCCGCGAAATCGGCCACATTAATTCCATTACACCTAATTTCGTTCGCAATTAGCGTATATTTTGTATGCATAAGTTTTGTCGATGACATCTGCTTGACGGTGCTATTCATGCGCGCATTTGAAGCCGTTGCAGCGGCTACACAAATCTTACTTTCAATAGAGTTGTCTTGTGCTTCATATGTTTTGCTGTTGACTGCGCCAGCAGTTGCTAAATTTGCGGTAGTAAGTGTTAACACTACTAGTAGTAATTTTGCTTTAAAAATATTCATTATAAACTCCGGGATTCAAGTTGTTGCGATTAGTCGCATACTTATAGTCGTACAAAAATAGTCAAAAGTTGTTACGTTTAAAAAGTATGATGTAAAAATTTGTTGCAGAATTTTAGTGCGGTTTTTAATAAGTAATTTAAAAACATGAGGTTAAATTCACTTTTTAAAAAAATCCAAGATAGAAAGTTACATCCTGAAATCAATAGACATACAATTTAGACAGTTTTTTGAGCCAAGTTTTGTGTGTGCAGCATGTGACAATTGCAAACGTGTGAAACGGACGGCATTTATCAAGCAAAAATGATAACTTGTTTAGTGCCCCTTCGTGTTATTCCCTCCAAGCTTGTCAGTTTATAGGGTAAACTAGCGACATATTAATGATTTGAGCTATCATGTGCACACTTTAAAGCAATTACAAAATGATAAATTAACAGGCATCAAACGTCTTGTATTATCTGAAAATTTATCGGAATTCCCGCAAGAAATTTTCAAGCTTGCTGACAGTCTAGAAGTATTAGAGTTATCAAATAATTTATTAAGCGAGTTGCCTGAAGATTTACATCGTTTAAAAAATCTTAAAATACTTTTTTGTTCTAACAATTGTTTTACGCATTTACCTGAAGCAATCGGTCAATGTGAAAAACTCGAAATGATAGGCTTTAAAAATAATCAAATTGTGCATGTACCTGACGCATCGTTACCTTTAATAACACGCTGGTTGATTTTAACGGATAACAAAATTACACAGTTACCGGAATCATTTGGGAAGCTTGTGCGCTTACAGAAGCTGGCTTTAGCCGGCAATAATTTAACCGAGTTACCTGCGTCATTTGCTCAATGTGAAAATTTAGAACTGATTAGGCTTGCCGCCAATCAGCTGGCAGAATTTCCAGACGTTTTGTTAACGCTACCAAAGCTAGCTTGGCTGGCATTTTCGGGTAATCCGTTTTGTGCACCGCGCGCAAAACATGATGAATTTAAAAGTGTCAGTTTTTCTGACTTAGCATTGGGTAAAGTATTAGGACAGGGCGCATCGGGCGTAATTTCGAAGGCAAACTGGGTTAATAATCAATTTAATTTTGCAACAAACGTAGCAGTAAAAGTATTTAAAGGTGAGATTACAAGTGACGGATTTCCTGAAGATGAATTAGATGCTTGCTTATCAACCGGCCATCACGAGAACCTAATTAAGCCCTTAGCAAAAATTACACATCCCGATTGCTCCGCGTTAATAATGGATTTAATTCCACAAGATTATGTAAATTTAGGACAACCACCGAGTTTACAAAGCTGCACTCGAGACACCTTCACTCAAGGACAATATTTTTCGATCAAGCAAATTTACAGTATTGTTGAGCAAATGCACAATTTAGTGCAGCATTTCAAAGCAAAAGAAATCAGCCATGGGGATTTATATGCGCATAATGTTTTGATCAATGAGCAAGGACATATTTTATGCGGTGATTTTGGCGCAGCGTCTAAGTATCAAAATTTAAGCGATCCTCAAAAGTTAGGTATTCAAAAAATTGAAAACCGTGCATTTAAATATTTTATTGAGGACCTATTGTCTGTTTGCGATCATGACGATGTAGACTGTGCGCAATACCAATTGTGCCAGCAGCTAAGCGGCTAAAGTAGTAACTTTGAGATGCTTTATGGCTGTGCACCACGACCATGCCTTACCTAATAGTACAGAGGTTCCGGCATCGGTCAACGTCAGCAATCCCTGTGCACCTATAATACCTAGGGTCTGCGCGGTCATTTAGGGTGACAGCACTTTGCCGTCATTCTCATTGGTGGCAGCATTATTCAACCGACTTTAGGCGGCGACATAAATGCCCGAAATGCCAAAGCCCACCAGTAGCCGCAACAACGTCTTGGCCCAAGGCTCAGTTAGCGGCGCAAAGGCGATTAGCCCCGCCGACATGAAGCTGCCAAGCGCTGCTAAATAGATTGGCTAAAAAATGAACCCAATAAAGCCAACATAGAAAAAGAACAGATTATCAAAAGCCGCACTCAATGCTTCAACCACATTGCACACAAAATAACAGATGCCGATCCCAATGGCTTCATCGTCTGCTTGATATTCATTTCGTCAGAAAAGCTTCCCAACACTAAATTGTTAATCTATGCACGCTAACCAGCAAATCAATCGCACTTAAAACATAAATAATTCATCCAACCGGGACCAGGTATTGATATAGTTATTTAATTTGGAAAGTTTGACCTTAACCAATATTGCTTAATCGGTATAAACAGTCACAGGAAAAAGCTTGTTTTTGGTGACGGTCCAACTTTGGTAAAGTACTTTTCGGCCAGATACCCCTAGCATTATTTTAGTGACGGACAATAATTTTTTCTCTGCCGCGCTTGATAAAATCAGTATCTGGATTGCACATAAGGTTATAATGGCAGCACTGAGGCTTTTTATTGCTCCCACTACATAGGGCGAGCAGTTACCGGTTTTTTGGTCTAACGTTTCGGTTTTGCTAATTTTAGTTTTTTTACTTGAGCGTAAATAAATTGTGAACAAAAATATACGATAGCAGAAACTATCGCTATTAATGCTCCAAATATTGTGGGTAATACAGCGCCAAATGTGAAGCTCATACTAAGAATGAAACCAAGGATAAACTCTTCTCTATACACTCTAATAAACATTGCAAACAATAGTATTGCTGGAAACATTACAGAAGAAATTTCTGAGAAGCCTGTAACGAAAGAAAGTGAAAGCATTGCGCCATAACACAGCGCAATAAAAAACCTGATGAAGATTTTTTTGCATAGCAAAAGTTCGTGCTCAGGAGGCGACTTGAGTATTCTTTTGTGCACACCAGCGAGTGCTAACCACGTCAATACTGGCAACACCAGTCCTCCCCACCAATTTGAAATGTTAGGTAAATCAGAACTTTGTAATAAATAATGACTGGGAACGCCTTCGTGTAAGTGTTGCCAAATAAGAATTGACCAAATACTCAGTGTGATTAAACCGACAAAGACCAATTTGATTACTCTAAAACGTTGTTCGTTCATTTATATATTCCTTACGTGTCTTATATGTTTCCCATCATCAGCAATTTCCATCTCAGTTGACCTTATACGCAACATATAAAAGCTTAGGATAAAATCAAAGGGAGCCAAAATAGAAAACTTTTCAAAAAGTAGCGAGTTTCGCCACATGCTGCGCCAGAAACCGACGTTGATACTTCAATTTTTAATGCGGGCCTGTGCAGCTAAACTGTCCTTTAATAAATAAGGGATTTACTTACCACCACGGCCTCTGCGCCCTTGCGATTTACCTCGGCGTCGGGGCGTCGGATCTGCCTCAAAATTACCATACTCCTCATTATCTGATAAGTCGGTTGGTACTTTTTCACTGGGCGCAAAGCCTAGAATTATCTCTAGCTCGAACTTACGGCCAATAAGACGTTCAATGGCCTTTAATTGCTTAGATTCGTCCTCGCTAAACAATGAAATTGCTAAACCAAAGGTACCAGCACGACCGGTACGACCAATACGATGCACATAATCTTGCGGTACATAAGGGATATCATAGTTAACCACGCAAGGCAGTTGATTTACATCAATGCCTCGAGAGGCAATATCAGTGGCTACCAATACTGCAATATTTGCGTTTTTAAAACCACCCAAAGCAAGTGTGCGTGCACGTTGGGTCCTGTTAGCGTGGATTGAGTCGGCGCTAATGCCGGCTTTTTCAAGCTGGGATACCAAAACATCGGCACCACGTTTGGTGCGGCAAAAAACTAACACCTGACTCCAATTGTTCTTTTTAAGCAGGTGAATCAACATCTCACTTTTGCGCTGTTGATCTACCGGATGTACTTTTTGTTGAATTTTATCAATGTTGTTGTTCGCGCCAGCCACTTCAATTAAAACGGGATTATTTAACATGCCTTTGGCAAGCGACTTGATTTCTTTAGAAAACGTTGCTGAAAACATCAATGTTTGACGTTTGCTCGGAAGCAACATTTGGAGGCGACGAATGTCGTCGATAAAGCCTAAATCTAACATGCGATCGGCCTCATCTAAAATTAATATCTCAAGTTGATCAAAGTTAATTGCCTGTTGATTATAAAGGTCAAGTAAACGACCAGGTGTAGCAACAAGTACATCTAAACCAACTTGCAACTGATATATTTGTGGTTCAATCCTCACGCCACCAAATACAACTGCACAGCTAGTATTCATAGCACGACCGTAGTTTTGAACACTCTTGGCAACCTGAGCAGCAAGCTCGCGGGTTGGCGTAACGATTAAAGCACGCACGCACTGAGCCGCAGGGCTAGGGCCACCAGACAATAGTTGCAACATAGGCAGCGTAAATCCAGCTGTTTTGCCAGTGCCGGTATGTGCCACCGCCA
>JBLHMY010000037.1:0-16483 GCA_047621065.1 Glaciecola sp.
TTGATGGTCCAATCGCATTAACGGAGTGTGCTAAGTCCAACGGCGGTGACTGTCAACTTGCCAGTACCTGTGAATTAAAAGAAAACTGGAACATTGTCAATCGTTTGATTTCCAATGCTCTGCACAACGTTACACTAGATGCAATGGGAAACATGCCCATGGATGTCAAGCGCTTAAAGTCTTTCTTAATAAAACTCCCCAACCAAAACCAAAAAGTAATTAAAAATTAGAACTGTGAGCTGATAGTGCAATACCTAACACAACACTTACTAAGGCTTGCTCAGAATATTTACGATAGCCCTGGCTTGGCTTAACCTGTTGTTATGGTGTTTGATTTGCTAATTCAGCCTCAGTATCTGTTAAATGACTGTGATCACGCGCCAGCAACATATACACCGACGGCAATACATAAAGGGTAAAAATAGTCCCTATTGCCATTCCGCAAACTAGCACCAGCCCAATTGCATTACGCGCGCCGGCTCCTGCACCATCAGCAAATATGAGTGGGGTATGTCCTGCTATAGTTGCTATACTGGTCATCAAAACAGGACGTAATCGGATACTAGAAGCTTGCCTAACGGCATCTAGTTTGCTTAGTCCTTGCTCTTGTAATTTATTCGCAAATTCCACCACTAAAATACCGTTTCTAGCAATTAATCCAACTAATGTTACCAAGCCCACCTGCGAGTAGATATTAAGGGTAGTCGTCCACCCGTCTGTCCAATATGGCATAGGCGCTGGGATTTTTAAGAAGGTAAATACCATTGCGCCAAATAAAGCCAGCGGTACTGAACCACCTAAAATAACCAAAGGGTCACGAAAACTATTAAATTGCGCAGAAAGTACCAAAAATATTATTGTAATGGACATTAAGAACGCGGGTAGAAATGAATTCCCCTGGACTCTTAATTGCCTAGACTGTCCGGTGTAGTCAATGCTATACCCCTGCGGCATAACCTTGCGCGCATGGGTGTCTAAAAGACTTAAGGCTTCATCGAGTGAGGTGGTCATTTGGCCGCTAATTTTAACAGAATTCATTTGCTGCATTCTGTTTAGACTGCGAGGAACCGTACTTATTTCAAGCTCTGCAATGTCGGCAACCCGCACCATATTGCCGCGCGGACCCGTTACATAAAGATCTTTTATATTTTGTGGGTTTAGGCGCTCAACGCGTTTTACTTGCGGAATAACCTTGTAACTATAGCCATCCATGTTGAAGCGATTTACATAATTACCCCCTAACAGAACCGCTAAATCGCGCGTAACGGTTTGCAAATCTAAGCCTAATTCAGCTACTTTTTCTTTGTTGATTTTTAACTCGGCATTGGGTTGGTCAATTTTCAAGTCGATCATAGGGGGAAAAGCAAATAAACCGCTTTGGGTCGCTGTAGCGACCAGTTCTTTTGCCACTTCATACATTTGCTCAGGCTCAGCCTGTGACAAAAGTACAAATTCAATTGGGAAGTTTCCACCACCGGGTAAAGCTGGCGGTGTGATAGCAAAGACTCGCACGCCGCTAATTTTATTAAGTCCGGCTTGTATTTCAGGAAGCACCTCAAATACGGTTCTATCTCTTTGGTCCCATGGCTTTAAACTAACTCCAGAAAGACCGCCGTTGGCAAAAGTGAGTAAAAACGTAAATTGGGTTTCAGGCATACTTTCGTATACCACATTGGTTTTATTTACATAAAATACAGACTGGTCAATAGTACTGTTAGCCGATGTTTCAATAATACCAAAAATTATGCCTTGGTCTTCATTAGGGGCAAGTTCAGTAGGCGATAACGTATACATAAGTACCGATGCTAAAGAGATTACACCCCAAAATAAATAAACCGCTGGCCTATGCTGTAAGCTGGTAGCCAATGATCGCGTGTAGAAGTGTTGAAAGCGATCAAAAACAGGCCCTAACGGCGCTTTCACTTTGTTGTGTGGCTTTAGCCATCTTGATGCAAGCATAGGCGATAATGTTAGTGCCACTATGGCAGAAATGCTTACAGCGCCCGCCAAGGTAATGGCGAATTCCCTAAATAAAGTGCCCGTTAATCCTCCCTGAAACCCAATAGGTACATACACCGACACCAAGGTAACAGTCATAGCAATTATGGGCCCAGCAAGCTCACGTGCGCCTATTAAGGCAGCTTGAATGGGTGATTTTCCGTCTTCAATATGACGCTCTATGTTTTCGACCATAACAATGGCGTCGTCAACCACGAGTCCAACGCTTAGTACAATTGCTAATAAGGTCAGCAGATTTAAGGTAAAACCAAAAATTTGCATCAAAAACAATGCGCCAATCAACGACAGTGGAATAGCAAAAACTGGAATAAGCACCGAGCGACTAAAACCCAAAAACAGAAATATCACGATAATAATAATGATCAAGGTTTCTGTTAGCGTAATAACGACCTCATCAATTGCTTGGTCGATGTACTGAGTTGCATCGTAAGATACAATTGCTTTGAGGCCTGTAGGTAGCTTCTCTTGAATAACCTGCATCTCGTTTCTTACCGCTTCAATGACATCTAGTGAGTTGGCCGTTGGCATTACCCAAACACCCATAAATACCGCCGTTTCCCCTGACTGGCTAACCACAGTGTTGTAGTCTTCGGCGCCAAGCTCCACGTCGGCTATATCTTGGAGTCTTACGGTGCCTTGTGCATCGCGCCTAACTATAAGTTGTTTAAAGTCGTCAACCGATTGCAAATCAGTATCCGCGCTTAAGTTTACTTGCGTTAACACCCCACGGGTTTGACCAAGCGTAGCTTGAACATTGTTTGCGGTGAGCGCCTGACGCAGTGCCGACGGCGTTACGTTCATGGCCGCCATAGCATCGGGCTTTAGCCATATGCGCATAGCGTAAACTCTGCCACCAAGGGTTTCTGCTTTTTGCACGCCATCTACAGCCGCTATCCTAGGCTGGATGCTACGAGTTAAATAATCGGTAATTTGATTTTGGGACAATATTTCAGAGGTGAAGCTTAAATAAGCGGCAGCAAACTCACTGTCGGCAGAGGTAATACTCAAAGCCGGCATTTCTGCTTCAGGCGGTAATTCGCCGCGCACCGCATTTACTTTGGCGCTGATGTCTGACATTGCCCTTATTGGGTCAAAGTTTAGCTTTAAGTGCACTCGAATTGAGGACACACTCAAAGAAGAACTCGACTCTATGTAATCAATTCCCTCTGCAGATGCAATTGCCCGTTCTAAAGGCGTGGTGATAAACCCCTTAACTAAATCGGCACTTGCACCAATGTAAAAGGTTTGAATATTTACGACCGACACATCGCTTTTAGGATATTGACGAACGGTTAAATCTAAAGCAGCCTGAAAGCCCGATAGTAAAATAAGAATACTAACAACAATGGCAAGCACCGGGCGTTTTATAAATATATCAGTAAATTTCATATGTGAGGGCTGCCTAGGAGTCTAGTGGCGTTGGTTTTAAGCTACGTTCGGGTTCTGTGCTGTCACTTTCGGCAACCGTAACACCATTAAAAAGCTTAAACGCACCTGCACTTACTACTTTTTGGCCAACACTTAAGCCGGCCTCTACTGCCACAAAATCGCCCATTGTGCGACCCAATTTTACAAACTGCTGATAAGCTTGATCAGGCCCGCCGTTTTCGCCCGGTTTTACCACAAACACAGTATCGCCATAAGGGGCATAAAGAACTGCCGTGTTGGGTATCACCAACACATTATCTGATTCAGGTAAAATGACTTGTAATCCTACTGACATACCAGGTAATAATCGCTGATCGGTATTCGTAATTTGCGCTTGAACGTGTAGGTTACGGCTTTGGATGTCAATTTCTGCGGCGGTGGCGATAATGCTTCCCGAGAACTGTTCACCTTGAGCGGTATACACTTCTACTTGGTAACCCGGCTTTACAATATTAAACCAAAACTGCGGCACTCTAAAATTAACCCGTAAACGCCCAATAGATTGCAAGGTAACAATTTCAAATCCTTCTGCTAAGTCTTGCCCGAAATCGACTTGGCGAATGCCTAAGCGACCATCAAATGGCGCAACTATACGTTTTTTAGCAAGGGTAACGTTAAGATTATCTACTTCAGCTTGTGCAGAATCTAGCTGTTGTCTAGTTTCGTCAAGTGCACTTTGCGAGACCGATTGGGCTTGGCGCAATAACAATAAACGCTGCAATCTGTTTTCTTCCAGTTTTAGCCTAGCGGTAGCCGACTTTAGTTGTGCTTTTTCATTGCCTGATTCTTGTTCAAGTAACAATTCACCCGCCTTTACTTGCTGTCCCGACTCAAAATGAATAGCACTCACGCGCCCGTTCATTTCGGCAGTCACTACCAAACCTTGCCATGCTGCTAATGAACCAACCGCAGACATGTTTTTAGGCCATGTTTGCTGCTGTGCAACAAACATGCTAACCGACACGGGCGGCTGAGAAAAAGAGGCTCCACTGTCAATCATAAAGGCTATTTGCTGAGCTTTGATAGCTGTAATAACGGCAATAATAATAATGAGTAACACAACAGACACTGAAATAGCGCGCAAGCGAGACATGAACGTTCCTTGTTGACAATGAAAAACGAATGGCAACCGCTAGCTTATCATGAGAAGCCTTAGTTGTAAGCGGTAAACCTAGACTACTTTATGGTTTTAAGAAGGTAATTCGGTGAACATAATACGAGCAATAGCATTGTTCAACAAGTGATACCAAACTTTGCTTCGTAAAAGTTATTCGGTCAATAGAAAAGATAAATTTATGCATTTGTAATAAATTGGAATGTCAGCCACTAAATAAGTATGTCAGTAAGAAAAAGTTAAACGACATTTTACCCAAGCTGGGACGCTAGATGAAAAGATTATGCTTAACAGGAACTGCTTGAAAAAGCTTAGCGGTTTGCGCAAACCGCTAAGCTAAAAAAAGGGCACAAGCCCTTTTTCTATATCACTTTGTGGGATAGCACGTTCCCCAAGTCACGGCTACTTAATAAATAACATTTCTTGATATTTAGGCAATGGCCATAAATCGTCAGAAACCACTAATTCTAGTGCATCGGCATGTTTGCGCACATCCAGCATCATAGGACACAGGGTATCAGCACAATAATTCATATGCGCTTCGGTACTCTCAAACTCTTCTACCTTTAGGGCTTCTTTCAATGCGCTAACTGCTGCCATCATCGAATTAGTTTCGCTCACAATTTCATCAATACTATTGTGACTAATTTCAATTTTTAACTTACTTAAATTTGCAGCTGCGTTAGACAAACTATCCAGATATTCCACCGTGGCTGGGTATATTCTAGTACTCGCTATGCCCACCACCAATTTAGCTTCCATTTCGATAGTTAACACATATTGCTCAGCATAGACCTCAAACCTACTCGCCAACTCAGCACACGACAACACGCCGGTAGAGGTGAAAAGCTCAATCACAGAGGCTTCTTTAAACGCAGGGAGGGCATCGGCACTGGTGGGAATGTTTTTAAGACCACGTTCTTCAACTGCTGCGGTATGCCACTCGCTAGAATAACCGTCGCCACCAAAAATAACATTACCATGAAGCTGCATAAGCTCTTGTAATACTGTAATAACGGCTTCAGTTTTGTCTTCGCCTTTGGCCATTGAAGCTTCAAGTTTATCGCCTATCCAATTTAATGAATCCGCTAACATAGTATTCATGGCTACCAGGGGCCCAGAAACCGACTGAGATGAACCTACAGCTCTAAACTCAAAACGATTGCCGGTGAAAGCGAAGGGTGAAGTACGATTACGGTCGCCCGGGTCTCTTTCAAACTGCAAAATTTGCGACAAACCAAGATCCATCAAGCCACCTTTGGCTTTTTCTAAAAGCTTGCCTTCTTTAATGTCGTTGAACACACTTTCGAGTTGATCACCCAAATACACCGACAAAATTGCTGGCGGTGCTTCGTTTGCGCCTAAACGATGATCGTTAGCGGCAGACGCAATTACGGCTCTTAAAAGGGGCCCATACTTATGTACTCCGCGAATTACCGCACCACAAAACAGTAAGAAATTCAGGTTATCGTGAGGAGTTGTGCCTGGGTCGAGTAAATTGCCTTGAGTCGAATTACCTACCGACCAGTTAACATGTTTACCCGAACCATTTACACCGGCAAAAGGTTTTTCATGTAATAAGCATAAAAAGCCGTGCTCTTTGGCGGTGCTTTTCATTAATGTCATTAGTAATTGTTGATGATCAGCAGCTACATTAGCGGCTTCATAATAGGGTGCAATTTCAAATTGCCCCGGAGCTACTTCATTGTGATGGGTTTTAGCTGGTATGCCTAAACGGAACAGTTTGTCTTCGAAGTCTTGCATGAAAACTTGCACCCGAGCAGGGATAGCACCGAAATAATGATCATCAAACTGCTGGCCTTTTGCCGGCGGTGCGCCAAATAGAGTGCGCCCGGCTAGCAATAAATCAGGTCGAGCATTAGCAAAGTGCTCATCTATCAAAAAATATTCTTGCTCTGCACCGCAGCTAGAATTCAGCGGCGCGATTTCGGTTTCACCCATAAGGCTAAGCACTCTTTGGGCTGCTTTGTCCATGGCTTTGTTTGAGCGCAACAAGGGAATTTTTTTATCTAAAGCTTCACCTGTCCACGACATAAAAACAGAAGGGATCATTAGGGTTGCGCCGTTTGCCGTATGCATAATATACGCAGGGCTAGTTGGGTCCCAAGCCGTATAACCGCGGGCAGCGTTGGTCATACGTAAACTACCATTAGGAAAGGACGAACCATCAGGCTCACCTTTAATCAACAAACTCCCGGTAAACTCGGTAATAGCGCCACCGTCTGAATTGGTGATTATAAAGCCATCGTGCTTTTCAGCCGTAATGTTGGTCATTGGATAGAAAATATGTGAGAAGAACTTGACACCTTTGGTCATCGCCCAATCTTTCATGGCCGCAGCAACTACATCAGCAGTTGCTGAGTCTAAAGTTGCGCCGGTTTGCACGGTTTTTTTAATTGCTTTGAATGCGTTTTTAGACAGCGCTTCTTCCATAGCGGCTAGGCCAAAAACGTCTGTTGCCCAAATTTTGCTCAACGGACCCGGCATTTCACACTTTTTTGGTGCACGGTTTGTTATTTCACTTATTGCGTTTTTGCGAGGTGTCAATCCACTCATATCGTTTCCTTAGCTCGTTTTTAAAGAGTTACAGAGATTTGCAAAAGTGTAATTTTGACAAATTTCCACAAGTTCAAGGAACAACACAGCAGGTATTAGGCCAACTTCTATTGCAGCAGGCTAGGATGGTCATTAACGATGGTGTTGGCTTAATTCCTTAACCGTACGGTCCACCGGCACACATAAACAAATTATGCTGGCAGCTAACTAGGTAATCGCTGCCAGCGTTGATTGAAATTTAGTTATTTACGGCTAATTTTGGAAACTCACCCTTAAACCATTCTGCCAGCATACTTTTCTCATAGCGCAGCGATTCATTAGAGAAAAAACGATTATGACTATTCAAAAACGACATGTCTTTTAATTTAACGTCTTTTTCTTGCAGCACAGCGCCGTCGCTTGCCAGTAACTGGTAGCTAAAACTCATCCGTGGAATATGTATCGACTTAATAACACGCACATCCGAACTACTATGACCTAAGCCGGCAAAAGAAGCAGGCATAACATCACCGGCTAAGTCTAGGTTAGTAACATTCATAATTAACTTTTGGCCTATAGGTAAATCCTCCGCTAATTCAGTAATGTACTCGTTTAATTGTTTGAAGGTGCGTTCTGAAAACGTTGAACGAGATTCACTCGTTGGCCTTACATCACTAAATTTTTCTGGATTTTGCCAACTTATTTCAACGTCTGCCTGAGCAAAACTGGCATTTGAAAGAACAAGTAAACTGAACGATAAAAGTATTCCTGCTATATGTTTCATGATTAAACTCCCACACGCATATTTTGCGCATTTACGGTGAAATTGCTTACTAACACAGACACTACTGGTTAATCCTTTAAACGCCGTGGACATACCCCAATTTACAACTGTGAATCTGGTGTAAATTTTATACGCTGTATAATAGTGTAAGTTGCATAATTATCTCAGTTTTTTTAAATATGTTGTTACCTCGCCTTTGCAGTTCTATCATACTGCTTTACACTTAAGGCAAAATATAGCAGCAAGTAGTATCAATGAAAAATATAAGCATACCGTCTATTATTGACATTGAAGCCAGCGGATTTGGAACCAGTAGCTACCCAATAGAAGTGGGTATTATACGCGGCGATGGCCAAAGGTATTGTAAGCTGATACGCCCATTTAACGATTGGGTATTTTGGGATAACCAAGCGCAAAAAATACACGGTATTAGTCGAGAACTACTGCGTAGTAATGGCGAGTCGGGCGTGCAGGTTTGCTTAGAGTTAAATGCCTTCCTTGGCCATGGGAATGTATTTAGCGATGGCTGGGTAGTAGATTCACCGTGGCTCAAAACCTTGTTTGCTAGAGCACAAGTAAAAATGGTCTTTCAAATAAGTGCGCTTGAGATGATCCTCAAAGAGACTCAAATCGACATTTGGGATACCACCAAACAGCAGGTTATTTCATCTTTAGGCATAGAACGGCATCGCGCCAGCAACGATGCCTTAATTGTACAACAAACTTATATAGACACTAAATGCAATATTTAGAATGGCAATGCCGTTGTTTCTCACATATCATTTACTTAGCATTACTTATCTCTTAATTAAAAAACTAATCATAACCATATTTTCATCGTAAGCTGACCGCTACTTAGGGCTATGTTGCAAAAAGAATAGATAACATCTATTCTTTATTTTATGGTCAACTAGTTTAATTTGAGTAGAGTGTGCAGTACGCCTTTTTCGCTTTATTAAAATTTAGTCAGGAAAATATCCAATGCAACCAACCATTAGCGTTTTGCTGCTATGTTTAGCATTCACAGCTTGCACACCAGCGCCTGACAAAAACACCCTCGCGGCGCCTGAAGGATTGGCAGCTAAGCAAACATTATATTCCGGTGGTCACATTTTAACGATGGCAGGCGACAAAGCAGAATTTGCTGAAGCCTTGCTTGTTGAAGGTGAAACAATTCGTTTTGTGGGAGCGATGAAAGGAGCGCTTGCACTGGCCAACGAAAACTACGTTAACATAGATTTGGCGGGTAACACCTTAATGCCAGGTTTTATTGATGGACATGCACATTTTTCTAACTTTGCATCGCAAGCGATTGGCGCGCAACTTTTGCCTCCCCCCGATGCTAGTGCAAAAAACATCCCTGTTATTATCGACATCTTAAAAAAATGGAATACACCTGAAAATAGGTCACTAAATGGGTGGATCTTCGGAACAGGGTTCGACGACAGTGTTATACAAGAGAGACGCTTTTTAACTAAACATGATCTTGATAAAGTCACAACCGAATTTCCCGTAATGATCACACACATTTCTGGTCATTTTGCAGTGGTCAATTCAAAAGGACTTGAAAAGCTTGGGATTACTCAGGACACGCCAAACCCACAGGGCGGTATAATTAGAAGACAAAATGGGAGTTCTGAACCCAATGGTGTGCTTGAAGAGCTAGCCGCTATTCCCTACATGATGCAAGCACTCAGCCCTACTTCACCTGAAATTATGTTACAGTTTTTTGAAGCAGGACAAGAAATGGCGCTTTCTTATGGCTATACAACCGCTCAAGAAGGTCGTGCTATGAGCAACCATGAATTTCTAGCCACTATGGCACAGCAAGGTAGACTCAAACTAGACGTAGTAAGCTATATAGATTATATGTTTGTTGACCAATACATGGACTCTAAATGGTACGGCAATGGCTATGTGAATAATTACAAAATTGGGGGTATGAAAGTTACGCTCGACGGCTCTCCCCAAGGTCGCACTGCATGGCGAACAAAGCCCTACTTGGTGCCCCCTTTTGGCGCCGCTCAGGATTATATGGGTTATCCTGCTATTCCTAACGACACTGATTTATTGAACATTTACGAAAAAGCATTCAATAACGATTGGCAAGTATTGACTCACGCTAATGGCGATGCCGCTATGGATCAAATGGTTAGAACCTTAAAACCACTAATGCAAAAATATGGCAATACCAATCGTCGGTTTGTGCTTATCCACGGTCAATATGTGCGCGATGACCAACTCGATTCATTTAAAGAACTCGATATTATAACGTCTCTATTCCCGCTGCATACCTTTTATTGGGGCGACTGGCACTCAGAGTTAATTGGTGAAGACCTAGGGCAAAAAATCAGCCCGGTCAGAACCGCGCTTAATAAAGGTTTAAAAATTACTATTCATTCCGACGCACCGGTGGCCTTACCCAACTTGATGAGGGTTGTGTGGACCGCGGTAAGCAGAACCTCACGAAGTGGTAAAATAATTGGCGAAAGCGAACGATTGACACCCTATGAAGCCTTGCAGGCAATCACTATTTGGAGTGCCTATCAGCATTTTGAAGAAGCCAGCAAGGGTAGTTTAGAGGCTGGGAAACTTGCCGACTTAATTGTGTTAGATAAGAATCCTATTGAAATTGCTGTTGATGAACTTAAAAACGTGCAGGTCATGCAAACCATAAAATCGGGAAAGCTGGTTTACGCTAGAGTTAAGTAATTAGTTTTAGGTCTGCAAAAGTAATTTGCTGGGATGCATTAATAAGGACTCTAGGTGTCGTTGAAACTAGAATTCTTTTAATTTTTTCCTATTAACGATACAAGCCCTAGCCACTTATTTTATTCGCTTTATATCCAAAAAATATTCACAAAAATATAATTAAAAAATGCAATGTTTTATACGTCGTTGCGTTTTCTCGGCCTAAATTTAATACCCAAAGCACTATATGGTTAAACTCTAATTAGCCTTACATTCTGTTTTTACTCATTTAACCCTTTGGTTTAGTGTCAGGATTTTTTACAACTTTTGTTTTATTACTATTTTTTAAAGACATTAATTAACTAAAAACAACGCCTTAAAAACAGGGTATAAATTTTGCATGCTCTGAAATTTCACAATAATACAAATTGTGTCCACCGTGCGATAACCAAGCGTGATGTCTCGTTAAGTTCGTTAAATAGCTTGGTGTTTAACCATTCGGCGCTATAAAAAAAGTAATGATTTAATATGCTTAAATCCACTTTAATGAACACGTAGATAATATCCATTAACCGGCATTTAAATCGCCATCTTATGTTGTATCTTTAACTTAAATTTTACGTCCGTACTACTACTATAATAATTAAATTGTGACTGGAGAAGTTGATGAAGATTAATAAATACCTTTCGGGTATTGCCGCGTCGGCCATTGTTGTAAGCTGCGCGACAGCAGTATCAGCAAATGCGATGCAAGCGAATACAAGCAAATTCACAGTAGCTGATTCTGTAAAAGCAGCGACTAAAGCCAGCGGATTGTATATTGTCCAAATGAAAGGCGCACCAGCTATTGCTAAAGCGTCTGCAATTGGTGAGCTCACCCCTAGCAACCAATTAGTTTCTACGATTGGTAACAACTACGATGCAACCACGCCCACGATGCGAGCATACGTTGAAGTAATGAAGCAACGACAAGCTGCTGTAGCATCGCAAATTGGTGTAACTAATGTATTGCACAATTACGCACACACGTTTAATGGATTTTCTGCACGTTTAACGCCCACTCAAGCGACAGCAATGAGAAACCATCCTGATGTAGCAGCCGTTTATGAAGATGAATTACATCAATTACAAACGTCTAATACGCCAGCATTTTTAGGCTTAACTGGCCCAGGGGGACAACACACTCTAGGCATTAAGGGCGAAGATGTAATAGTAGGTATTCTTGATTCAGGCATTTGGCCTGAAAATCCTTCTTTTAGCGAAAATTCGGAAATAGCTGAAATGGCTTATGGACCCGCTCCTGCAAGATGGGCCGGCGAATGTAACGTAGGTTCTATTGGTGAATTTACTAATGCTGACGGCATCGTTGTTTATAACGATGAAACTATGGAGCAAAACGTTGTTGAGTGCGATAACAAACTCATTGGCGCACGTTATTTTGGTAGCACTTTCTCAAGTCAATATGAGATGCAGTTTGCTTTAGGCGAATTTGCTTCTGCTCGAGATGCTGACGGTCATGGCAGTCACACCGCCTCTACTGCAGCCGGTAATGCTGGTGTAACCGCTGTTTTACAGGGTGCTGAAGTAGGCACTTTATCGGGTATAGCGCCGCGCGCACGCGTTGCAGCTTATAAAGTATGCTGGAACTCTAACTTCGTAAACGAAGCCGGTACTGCTGAACGCGGTTGTTTCTTTGGCGACAGCATGGCAGCAATCGATCAAGCAGTTGTTGATGGCGTAGATGTACTAAACTACTCAATTGGCAACTCTATAGCGATTAACACCCCCGTATACAATGCAGCTCTGCGAGCAGCTGAAGCGGGTGTGTTCTTCTCAGCATCAGCTGGTAATAGCGGCCCAACTCCAAGCACAGTTAATAACATTGCACCTTGGATAGCCACGGTTGCTGCATCTACATACGATGGTGAATCTGCTGTTATTGGTTCATTATTAAATGTGAATACTGGAACACTTGCTCCACTTAACATGTTTTCCGTACAAGGCGCGATAGGTACTCCAGTACCCGAAGATGGACTTAGCGGTGATTTAGGACTTGCAGACCCGGTTTTGGCTTGTGATCCCTTAACAGTCGACTTAACAGGTCAAATAGCACTTATCGCTCGAGGCGTATGTGGGTTTACTGTTAAAATGGCAAACGCTGAAGCAGCAGGTGCTATCGGTGTTGTTATTTACACCGACAGCCGCACGCCAATTGCCATGGGCGGAACTGATCCGGGTCTTGGTATTCCTGGTGTAATGGTGACTAACGCCGACGGACTATTGTTAACCGACAGTGTTTTAGTTAGCGAAGACCTAGTTAACGTTACTATGTCAAACACTCCAGCGGCTACTACGGCTATTGAAGTTGGTAATATCATGGCGGGCTTCTCGTCACGTGGTGTTAACTTACAAACCGCTGATATCTTAAAACCTGACATTACCGCACCTGGTGTTCGTATATTGGCCGCATCTAGTCCTGAGCAACTGCAATTTGGTGGTAATCCTCAAGGCGAGAACTTTGCATATTTGCAAGGTACTTCAATGTCTAGCCCGCATATTGCAGGTATGGCAGCATTGTTAGCCGGACAGCACCCAAGTTGGTCTCCAGCGCAAATTAAATCTGCAATTATGACATCTGCACGTCAAGACTTAGTAAAAGAAGATGGCTTAACGCCAGCTGACCCGTTCGACTTTGGTGCAGGTCATGTTGACCCAATTCCAGCGATGAACCCAGGCTTAACCTACAACGCTAACTTCGGCGATTATCTTGGTTTCTTATGTGGCCAAGGCGAAGAAGATTTAGTGGTATCGTTAACTGAACAGTCTTGTGCATTTGTAGAAGGTGAAGGCTTTGCAGTTGATGCGTCTCAGCTTAACTATCCATCTATTGCTATAGGCGAACTTGTAGATACACAGACTGTTTCACGTACAGTAACTGACGTTTCTAATGAAGACGGTGTATACACTGTAACGGTAGACGCGCCAGCTGGCATAACCGTAACAGTAAGAACGTTCGATTCTGAAGGTGTTGAAACACCAGACTCATTGTTAGCTGTCTCTGCAAACGGAACTGCAAGCTACAGCTTAACGTTCGATACTACACCAGAAACCCAGTTTAACGAGTGGTTGTTTGGCTCAGTAACACTTGAAAGAACAGACGGCATAGTAGTTCGCAGCCCAATTGCAGTGAACGCTTTACCATCAACCACTATCATTGTTCCTGAAAGTCTTTCTTTAGAATTGAATAGAGGTCGTGCAACTGTATTTGTAGAAACCTTATATAGCGGTCCTATTAGCGTTGAATACGCTGGATTGGATCCGGGTACTGCTATCTTTGGCACTACAACTAACCCTACTGGTGGAGCATTTGACTTTAGTAGTTCAGCAGGTCGTGGTGAATTTACTTTGTTCGCTGTTCCAGAAGGAACTACTGTACTTAGAGTGGCGCTTGCAGACAGTTTAGTTGACGTAGCAGGTTCTGATTTAGACTTGCATTTATGGAATTGTATCGGATTCTCTTGTGGTCCAGTCGCCACTAGTATCAATCCAGGCTCTAACGAAAATATTATATTAACTAACCCTGAGCCAAGAAGCGGTGACGGTGGTGATGTATATTTGTTAATCGCACACGCTACTGATACCGCTGGTGCCGATACTGTTAACTATACCGCACCAACGTGGGTTGTTAACGGTGCTCAAAGCACTACACGTGTTACAACATCTCGAAGAGCCGTTGCTAATAGATTCCAAAACGTTAGTATTCGTACTCGCGGGTTAGAGGAAGGCCGCTTGTATATGGGCAGCATGACGTTCTTTGATGCAGAGGGTGTTAGTCAGGGTACTACTGTTTTAGAAGTACAGCCGTAAAGAAAGAATAATAGGGTGCGTAAGCGCCCTATTATTTTATTTGAATAAAGGAATTAGGTTTATGAAAGTAATAAAGAAAACTATTAGTGGTGCTATATTAGCGATAGGCGTTTTGTTCGCTGCGTCATTTAGTGCAAATGCCGTAATTATCAAGCATGATATTTTTGCCGATACTTTTGGTAAAATAGGCGAGATAGAAGTTGAGCTACTTAACAGCGCGCTTAACACAGGCATAAACGATAGTGCGTTTGACGATACTATTAGTCTGGTCAGTTTTAACCTTCTAGATATCTTTGGGTGGGCTGATGCTTTTGAAATATTTAGTTTTGAAGCCGCCATCGACACAGACTTTATAGAAGCCGGCATTGAGTTTTTTGCGATCGATGCTAATGATATCGGGTTCCCTCCAGCAGAAACTTGGTCTTACCAACTGCTTGTTGATGCATTTGACCCATTCTCAAGTTTCATCGACGTATTTGATGCTAACGGCGACGTTATATTTTTTGATTCTATCAGCTTAGGTCAAGCAGAATTGTCAGATTTACCAAAGCCGGTATCGGCACCTGCAACACTGGCTATATTTACATTAGCAATGGCTGCACTATATGGTCGTCGTAAAATAATTAGTTAATGTGTTTGAACATTGAATAATCCTAAAAACCCGGCTTTGCCGGGTTTTTTATATCGACAATTACAAAAGTATTCAATAGTAGCAATACACTATGCCCAACAATGCATAACACCATTTATACCGCTGTATTTATAGCCCTAAAATGGTAAGAAGTTATAAGCATACTCAAGCTCAGTGCGCATTACATTTGCATTGCCAAAGTTAATCATTTGAATTCGACCAATCAGTTTTGATACTAATTCAGGCGCACCTAACTCGCTGTCTACGAGCACTACCAACGATAAGCTACCATCTGGTTCTATAATGAGTTTAACCGTAAGTTTACCTTCAATGCTAGGGTCTTGACGCAAAGCGCGGCGGTATAATGAGTATACAGCGCCTTTGTTAGCGTCTAATGTTTGGCGTATTTGGTCAAGGTCTCGATTCCCAACTACCTGCTGCTGGTCTTCAACCCGCTTAGTAGCCAATGCGGCTTCACCTTGTGTAAAGGCAACAAACTCTGTGCTACGGCGGCCTTCAAGCTCACCTGCTGCGCCAACATTAGTTGTTAAACCTCCGGTTTGAATACCACCGCTACCGCTTATAGAAGGGGCCGCAATTATATTTCGAGCGGTTTGCTCTGCTTGTCCACCACCTTGGGTTAAGTTGGTGTCGGCTAGGTTATCTAAATTTGCTTCTTGACGCATACTCGCAAGCTGGTCTGCGAACTTTAACATACCACTGGATTGTGCCGTTTCGCGCGCTTGTGCCACTTTATCTTGCTGTGTAAGCTCTACAATTTCTGGCTTAGGCTTTATGACTTCTTTTTCAAGCACGGCCTGAAGCGGTAATTCTTGAGGTAAAACCTCTGGGATTTCTTCCACTAACTCAGCTTCGGGTTTAGGCTCTGGTTCAGGCTCAATTTGTGGTGGTAGCGGCGGTGGTTCTTGCGCTTGAATTATTTGTGCTAGCTGCGCTGGCAGCTTTTCTTTTTCAGCACGTGGCATCTCAGGCAACACGGTCATCATTACATAAGCGGCAAATAATAACGTAAATATAAGTGAAACAAGGGTAATCTTAAAAAATATCGCGTTTTCAGTCTTACTACTAACCCAAGGCAACTGCGAATTAAAATAAATATTAGCGGTAGTTGCCATTATGCTTTTGCTCCGCCTTGCGACGTAAGCGCTGAGCCATTGTCGGTAGAGTTTTCAACAGCCAACGAAATATTGGTATAGCCGGCCTGCGCACACGACTGCATTATGCGCTTTAACACCACGTAAGGAATACTGCTGTCACCCATTACCGTTATAGACTGGCGTAGTTTAGCTTCTTCACTTAGTCCACCGTTACGGTTGGTATGGTACTCAAGCTCTGCCATTAGGATATCGATAGTGTTGCCGTTTTGTGCTAT
>JBLHMY010000038.1:0-16137 GCA_047621065.1 Glaciecola sp.
TTGACTGGAGGGTTTGTTAAAAAAGAGCATTGGATAAAATTTGTGCGTATTTCGCTTCTTTTTCTGATGTTTCTAAATTATTGATAATTAATTGATTACATTTTTACCAATAGTGCCTTTTTTTTCAGTGCTGAAATTGTTTATTAATTACTTGTCTAACTGAACCTGGCCATCCGCGCCGGTGTTTCGTTATGTAAACTATTCACCAAATGATGCTGGTGCTCTTCTTTAGTACCAATGTCAACTTACCTTATGTTACCGCTGATGCTAGTGGTCCTAAACAGCTAAATGTAAAAGTTACCCGAGCTAAACCTCAATAACACAGCCAATATTCTATGATGCGTGTGCAAGTTTTACATACCAACGTATAAGCTAGCTGTATTTTGTTAGCGTTAAGGATAATCCAAAAAGTCACACTTGAAAAAATAAATATGGTGGCTGTGACTTTTTAGCGGGCAATAACATCTAATAAGCTACTACTCGAAAAATGCTGATGAAAAATTTTGGTATTAACAGGATTGAAAAATGTCTAAGACCCTTATTGTAAGTGATTACGGTCATGAGCTTATGAGTAACCTTGCTGAAGTATTAACGTTTAAAGAATACTTGGCTAATTACCCCAAGGCGAATGAGCCAACAACACGAGTAATAAACCTTTGCGACACCCAGCAATATCTCAGTGAGGGATATTATTGCTCATTGTTAGCCGAGGCTCGGCAGCACGAGGTACTGCCAAGTGTTAGAACCATTATTGACATAAATTCGCAAATAGCTCCGCATCGGCACAATGGTGAAATACAGTTCACTATACCTTTTTATTTGTGTAAAGCATTAAACCAAGAACTAGGCGAGAATCAAGATCAAGCAAGCAGTTTTGAACTGCCCATATATTTTGGCAAGACCGGTTTTGGACGTCTTAGTCGACTAGCCAATTATTTATTTCTTCAGTGTCGCTTTCCGTTGATCACAGCTCGTTTTGTAAAACATGGCGAACAATGGCAGGCCTTAGTTTCAAAAAAAGCTATCACGAGGTTATCTGAAATAGAAACTTCTGACTTTTATAAGCAGCTTGAAACGTTCACTTTACAGGTGTGGCGTACACGCAAAAAAAATAAAAAGCATCGCTGGGATATGGCAATTTTAATAAACGCCAAACAAGACAATGCACCAAGCGACGACAAGGCTTTACATCGTTTTGTTAAGGCAGCTTCCCAATTGGGCATTCATGCAGAGTTAATTGAATATGACCATAGTATCGATTATAAAAGCTTTTTAGCCCGATTTGATGCTTTATTTATTCGCGAAACTACCTCAATAAAGAGCCATACTTACGAGTTAGCAAGAGAGGCCGAAAAAGCCGGTATAGTATTAATAGACGATCCTGCTTCGATATTGAGATGTTGCAACAAAGTGTTTTTGCACGATGCGTTTAGCTATCACAAAATACCGTCGCCGCACACCCACTTTGTGACAGATTGCCTTGTAGACACTATAAAAGGATTGGCTATAACCTTTGCATTTCCAATGATATTGAAGTTACCTGAAAGTGCATTTTCACTGGGCGTTTACAAAGTAAATGATGAAGACGCATTGCTTGAAAAATTACAAGTAATGTTAAAAGTGTCTGCGGTGGTGTTGGTACAAGAGTATTTATATACCGAGTACGATTGGCGAATTGGCATACTAAATAACAAACCCATTTTTGCATGCAGGTATTACATGGCGCCAAACCACTGGCAAATATATAACCATGCAAATAATAGCGAAACAGGTGCGGCACAAACCTTACCTACATTCGAAGTTCCTAAGAAAGTGCTTGCAAGCGCGATAAACGCATGTCGTTTCATAGGCAATGGTCTTTATGGTGTCGATATTAAAGAAGCAGGTGACAAGGCATATGTGATTGAGGTAAATGATAATCCTAATATTGACACCGATGTTGAAGACAAGTATTTGGGCAAAGAGCTCTACATGCTGATTATGCAGGAGTTTGTTAACCGTTTGGAAGCAAGGGGCCGCTGATGACTAGTGGTAATAAAGACATCATATTTGCAAGCCTAGTCCAAACCCGTTCGGCAAACATTGATGATATAAACGCGTTAACTGAAGTAGAAAACGCCTGTTTTACGAGTGACCGTTTATCTAAAAGGCAGTTTAGATACTGGGTAAAAGCTGAGCATAAAGTGCTGCTAGTATCAACTCTCGAATCGATTGTTATTGGCTATGGCTTAGTAATATTGGGCAAGGGTACTAGCTTGGCAAGGCTGTATTCGTTAGCGGTGCTGCCAAAGCACAGAGGTGAGGGTGTTGCCAACAGGTTGTTGTTGCTACTGGAAACTGCATGTATCGAAAACAAGCGCGCGTATTTGCGCTTAGAAGTGTCAGAGAATAACAGTGCGGGTTTGTCTTTGTATCATGCTATGGGCTACAACAAATTTGGTTATTATCCGCATTATTATGAGGATCAGTCTAATGCTGTGCGCATGCAAAAGCCTATTTTACAGCGCCAAAACATTACCCGCTTAGAGGCATATCCATATTATTCGCAAACTACAGAGTTTACTTGTGGGCCTGCCGCATTATTAATGGCAATGGCACGATTAAACGACAAAGTTCAACTTACACAAAGCGCCGAGCTAGACTTATGGAGAACCGCGACCACCATATTTATGACAGCGGGTCATGGCGGTAGCCATCCATTAGGGCTTGGTATAGCCGCTGTAAATAAAGGATTTAAAGCTGAAGTATTTATAAACCAGCACGTGCCACTATTTTTAGCGGGTGTGCGTCAAGATCATAAAAAAGCCATTATTGAGCAAGTAGAGCATGATTTTGTTGAGAAGGCCGCACAATGTGAGGTTAGGATTCATTATCGAGATTATACGGTCCAAGATATATCACAAGCGCTTGAAAGCGGCGCCAGCGTGTTGTGTTTGCTTAGTAGCTATCAGTTTGATGGTTACAAAGGCCCGCACTGGGTTGCAGTAACGCATATGGACGAAGATTTTATGTATATACACGACCCTGATGCAGATGTAGACGACTCATTACTCATTAGTGGGTCTGTTGATGACAATGTTTATAGGCAACATGTGCCGGTAAGTTTAGCTAATTTCGATCGTTATACTCGGTTTGGTAAAGCAAAATTGCGTACCGCTATAGTTATAAGAGAATAAAATAGAAGAATAAAGCGTGGTTATAGAAAAGCAGAGCAATAGTTTTGCATACAAATAAACCTATTTTCATTGAGCTGAGTGAGTACATTATGACGGTGATTCTAGATACAAATATCAAAGTCCAAAACGACCAAGCTACCTTGCCAAATGTTAAGAGTAATCAATTAATACATGTTCAACAATTGGGCGAACATATAAATATTGAGCGTACAAAAACCTTGCTTGAGCATACGTTTTTTTGCCAACAATTTAAAGATGCTCTTTATGTCAGTTTACCAAAAGGGCACATTTTTATATTCGACTATGGCTTAATGTTGTGTTGGTCAGTAAGTAGTAGCAAACAAGTTGACTTTGTGGGCAAAATTGCGCCTTTCACTAAAAGCATAAATAAGCCTTTGAAAGCGGAAACATGGCAATTTACCTTAAACGTAAATGTAGCCGTGAGCATTCGTGATGATGTGATCAGTATTCCAAATAAAGAGGTGCTTACCCTATTGTCGGTAAGCCATGCTTTAGCACAATCGGCTATTTTGGAGTACTTCGAAGTTTTGGCTCAACAAACTATTATTGCCAATGACAAATTGACACAGTCGTTAGCGGCAACCGGCACCATACCGCTTTCTAGAAAAGCGCTGTCAAAAGAACGTGGCAAACTGTTTAAAACAAAGTCTAATATTTTATTGCATTTCAAGTTGCTCGATACTCCTGAATTTTTTTGGCAATACCCAGAGCAAGAAAGTACTTACAAGGTGTTGAGCGCCTATTTAGAACTTAGACCAAGAGTCGAATTATTGAATTTGAAACTCAGCACGATTTCTGAATTGCTAGATATGCTAGCAACCGAGCAACACCATAAACATAGTGCCTTTTTAGAATGGATTATTATTATATTGATTGCTGTAGACATTGTCGTGTATTTTGTTGGTGATTAGCACTGCAAGCAAAATATGTATTTTAGGTGAAATCTAAAAATGTCTTATTTGGCTGCTTTGTTATAAGTATCAGGTTTTGCATATTCGCAAGCATAACTGCTCGCTCATTTATTGGCTAAACTGTAATTTCATTTTGTATCCTAATCATGTTAGTTTACGAAAAACTGGGATCTTTCAGTCTATAGTCGCGTCTATGCAAGAACCTAAACTAAAGCTAATAATGGAAATAAAATGAAAATAGCGATTTTATCTAGAAATAAAAAATTATATTCCACCCGTCGTTTAAAAGAAGCGGGCGAAGCTCGAGGCCATGAAGTGGATATCATAGACACGCTTCATTGCTACATGGACATTACTAGTGCGCGTCCGGTTGTTAGGTATAAGGGCGCAGAGTTGCCAAAGTTTGACGCTATTATTCCTCGTATAGGAGCTTCAATTTCTTTTTATGGCACCGCTGTTGTGCGCCAATTTGAAATGACAGGTGCTTTTTGCGTGAACGAGTCTGTGGCAATCAGCCGCTCACGAGACAAATTACGCTCTACGCAACTGTTATCTAGAAAAGGCGTGGGCTTACCCAGAACAGGTTTTGCTAATCGTCCTGATAACATCAAAGATTTAATTAAAAATGTAGGTGGTGCACCTTGTGTGATCAAATTGCTCGAGGGAACCCAAGGTATAGGAGTCGTTCTTGCGGAAACCGCAAAAACTGCTGAAGCTATTGTTGAAGCCTTTATGGGTTTGAATGCCAATATACTTATTCAAGAGTTTATTAAAGAGGCTGGCGGTGCAGATATTCGATGTTTTGTAGTAGGTGGCCGCGTAGTAGCTGCCATGAAACGTCAAGGTGCTGAGGGTGAGTTTCGTTCAAACTTACACAGAGGAGGTTCTGCTGTACTCGTTAAGCTTACGCCTAACGAACGAGCTACCGCGGTTGCCGCTGCTAATATTATGGGTTTAAACGTTTGTGGTGTAGATTTACTTCGCGCTGATCGTGGGCCAGTAGTGATGGAAGTTAATTCATCACCAGGCTTAGAAGGCATTGAAACCGCCACTAAAAAAGATGTTGCCGGTATGATATTTGACCATATTGAAAAAAATGCGAAGCCTAATCGGAACCGTACCCAAGGTAAGGGTTAATTGTGGTTATAGATAAAAGCATATAAATAGGCTACAAAGCGTTGCTTTATGAAGTTGGTGATGCACTGCGGTTTAATGAACTTTCTATTCAGTGAGGTCTAAAAGGGAAACTTAACGTGTTACTAAGCATGTCAAGTTACTGTATTTAATATGGCTATTAAGTACTACTGCATTAATGATCATAATATTTGCTACTTTAAAACATACTCAATAACCTTTATAAGGTCTGCAGGAGTTTTCGCCCATGCTAGCGCTATAGCATCGACTTCTTTTAATGGATGATTAATGCTGTCGTCATGCAGAGTTATATAGGGTTTGTTAAGCGCGGCGCAATAGCCGGCATCAAAAGCTGCGTTCCACTGCTTATATTTTTCACCAAATCGAGTAATGGTTAAATCACATTGCCCAATGAGTGTTTGTGTTCTTATCGCATTTACACGAGTAGACTGATGATCTCGCCAAAAAGGATCGTCCGTATGGCCTAAATGATCACCCGCAGCGTCACTCGCTTCAAAGCCTTGCTTTATTTGTTCACGCCAGTCGCTATGAATTTCGCATGCATACCAGTATCAACCACTAAGCGTACAGCGCGATGAAGTTCATAATTTAAGCGTCCAATATCGGCGAAAGGTTTGCCTTCATACATGTTCATTTCGCATGCTAAACGTTCTGCATATAAGGCACATCCTTCAGCAAATGCAGTTGTATTAATACGCTGCCTTGGGTACGCCCTAAAGAGTTAAATAAAGTATTCATTTGAGCATGAATGCGCTCGACATTATCTAACCCTGCTTTTGTTACAATGAAAAACGCTCACGTAGAAAATGCGCTATGCCGTCTTTATGATTATGCCCAATTACGCCGTTAGCAGCTTTTTTAATATCGGCAGCTGCATTTTCTGGCGCGTAACTTTCATCGGCAAGTGCAAACATACTTAAATCGTTATCGCTGTCACCAAAACAAATGACCTTGCTAGCACCTAATTGATTTTTTAGATTGGTAACGGCGCTACCTTTATTTGCAAGGCGATGATGAACATCCATCCACCTATATTTGTCGCCTTCTAAGGCAGGTCCCGAGTAGGCAATTAAATTTTCATGCGCATTGAGTTCTAGCCACATTTTTGTAATAGGCTGCGCCAAACCAATCATACTAATATTAGTCACTTGGCTGTTACTGGGCAGAGCTTGTAAAGGCAACAGTTTTGCCTTGGTACGATAGAAGTACTTATTAACAAGGTCTTTTTCTACATCATGAAGCGTTTGAGTATGAAAAATAAAATGATTATGGTGAGTATCAATGGTGTTTACAAAAGGCGTAATTTCTTGTGCAAACGCAACATCAATAATGGTTGAAGTTTCGGTATCGCTAAGTAAGTTTTCAAGGGTAAGTTGTTCAATTTTTGGGTCCCACACGGTCACCCCGTTATTATAAATTTGTGGCAAGTCAAAATCATGTCCCGCTACTATACCTTGAGCCGAAAGCATGGTGCGTCCGGTGGCTACCGTGTAGGCAATGTCATTTTTGTTTAATAATCGAAGAGTTTCTTTGGTAAAAGGTGATATTTCAGAAGCATTATTTAATAGCGTACCGTCTAAATCAAAACAAATAAGGAGCATAAATATTTCTACAGTTAGGGTTACAAAATGTAAGCGTTTTATATATTACAGTTGTTAATTAATTTGGGCAATTATGAGACAATTTAAAACTAAGGTAAAAGAGCTACGTTGCTTGTTTAATAATTTACACTGCCTTTATAACATTCTTACTTTTAATCGGACTGTTCGTCAACAATTGCAAAACTGCAGCAAAGCGGAAAATGGTCAGAATCAACACTAGCCCATCGTTTTGACAATATTAGAGTAACATGATTAGAATGAAAAATATGCTTTAGCGACCAACCAGCAAGGGGCATTTACTTGGAAGCAATTAGCCCATTTAAAAACCGATAAGCCGATTAGTAACGCTATGCAAACGGTGCTTAACGAGCGTATAAGTAGATGGTGCATTGCGCTCGTAAATATTGACGAGATGCCCAACGCTCGGCATGCCGAGTAATAAAATAAGCTTCAATATTTCATAAAAGCGTATTTAATCTATTCTTTGTTTGGCTTAGGAATAATCAAATCACTGATACCCCCGAGGTTTTTCACATTTGTAAAACCCTGTGCTTCTAAATAATTTTTAGCTTGCTCAGCACGGCCACCAGATCTGCAATACAGCACGACCGGCTTGGTCTTATCTAAGTTATCAAAGCCGTTGCCATCGAGTATTGTCGTGTGCGGCACATGCAGTGCATTTGGGTGGTGTCCGCCTTTAAATTCTGCCTGTGTGCGAACGTCAATTATTTGAACATCATCTTCGAACGTTTGAAATTGAACGTTTTGTTTTGCTGAAACCGAAGCACTCACAAGCAGTGTTATCGTCATTATTGCGGTCAGAAATGATCTCATAATATTGTCCTTTTACTGTTTAAAGATAAGGTAGATTGATTTTTTACTATGGTAATGAAAACGCGTTTGTAATTACAGATATTATTTTAATTTAATAGTAGTTCTTAGATCTCTACTGTGAAAAGAGTCGCGCCACTTATCAGGTATGGGCAAAGAAAAGTACGGAGACGATGCAAACTGAAAGCGGTAATCGCGCTGAATTTCGCACCGTGGGTAGTACCTCATTACTCCAAGAAATGAAATTTAGAAAATAAATCTACCTCATATAAGAGCAGGGCAGTTCAACAGCCCCGCTTTTTAAAGATTTGCGCGAAGCCGCAAAGAACCGTTACTTTCAAATGCATTAATGTTGGTCTAAAAATGGTCATATGTTGCTCATATATCGTTGATATTTAGTTGCGATATCAATTCTACAGGGACAACTAGTCTCAGTTGCTGCGAGAAAAGCGAACATCGCCTTCAACTAGCGTCATTTGAACCTGAAGCTCCAACAACTGTTCTTCGTTGATTGTTAGTGGATTAGCGTTAAGGACGACGATATCGGCGCGCTTGCCCGGCGTAATGCTGCCAAGCTCATCTTCATTAAAGACGCTTTTTGCGCAGCCCATGGTGTAGGAATATAGCGCTTCCATTCGTCCCATGGACTGTTCTGGGAAAAACTGTTCGCCATTGGCCATGCGGCGGGTGACCGACGAGGTGTAGGAGGCGATTGGTGAGATCGATTCTACCGGCACATCGGTACCGTTGCAGATGGTTGCTCCTGCATCTAACAAAGCGCGCCAAATGTACGCTCTTTGCTGCGCGCGCGCTTCACCTAGTCTTTGCCCCACCCAAGGTCCGTCAGAGGTCGCGTGTACCCCTTGCATTGATGCTATAACTCCTAATTCGGCAAAGCGTGGTACATCGTCAGGATGCAAAGTCTGCGCATGTTCAACGCGCCAGCGCAAATCCTCATTTGGGCGCTTGCTCAGCATGGCTTCATAAAGATCCATCACTTCGCGGTTGCCGCGATCACCAATGGCGTGGGTGTTCATTTGGAAACCGTTTTCCAACGCTATTTCTGCGGTCTCTCGCAAATTTTCCAAAGACGTCTGTGGCAGTCCCGAGGTTTCGGGTTTGTCGGCGTAGGGGTCTAGCAGCCAAGCCCCGTGGGTGCCTAGCGCGCCGTCAATGCTGCGTTTTAGCGCACGCACGGTCAAAAAACCATTGGCGTGGCCAATCATGCGAAAGTCAGCAACGCGCGCGCGCAAGTCGTCGTTGGTTTCACCACGAACTGCTATATGTAAACGAATTGGCAGTTGCCCGGCTTCGGCCATCAATTTCAATCGCTGGATGTTGGTAAAGTTAGTTCCCATATCATGAAAGCTGGTGACGCCATTACGCAATGCTTCTTGACCGGCAAGTTCAACTTGGCGCTCGAACTGCGCCTGCAGTTCTTCCTCGCTCAAGCTCGCCTGAACATCGTTCAGCAATTTATAAATAGGCAATGAGGCCGCCTGGCGTAGAAAACCTGTAGCATTTGCGTTTGCATCGCGCACAATAGTTCCGCCTTCGGTGTTAGGTGTGTTGTCATCAATTTTTCCCAGTGCAAGGGCCATCGCATTGACATAGGCACCATGACCGCTGGCATGGATCAATACTACCGGGTTATCTGGACTAATCGCGCTTAAGCTACGGTGGTGGGGAACGCCGTCGTAGAGTGCTTTGTTGGTCTGCTCCCAGCGTTCTTGATGCCAGCCGCGACCAACAATCCACTCGCCTGGCTCAGCCTTTGCGGCCGCTTCGGTGACCAAGGCAACAATTTCATCAAAGCTGCGCGTTGGCATCAGGTCCAAAGTCATTTTCGCTTGGCCCAGGCCCAGAAAATGTCCGTGGCCTTCAATAAATCCGGGCATGGCAATATGACCGTCCAAATTAATTACGTCGGTAGACTCACCAATGAAGCTTGCAATTTCGTCACTGCTGCCAACCGCAAGAATGCGGCCGTCTTTTAAGGCAATGGCTTGCGCTTCGGGCTGATTGGTATCAACTGTGATAACTGTGCCACCAGTTAGAACGCGGTCTGCAATTTGAGTCAGATCAGAGCGAATGGTGCCTGTTGACTCATCTACAGAAGCCTTAGATTGAGCGGATGGATTATCTGCAGGTTGGCATGCAGCTAAAATGAGGCACAGTAGCAGTAGCAAACACACACGAGAAAAAGTCATAAGGGAACCTGTCGAATAGTCAGTTATTTGAAAACAGAATAAAACACATCCCTGGTCTATGCAACACGCATTGATTTGCTTAAGGCTTAATTTTTGTAGTAAGGGTTGTTAGACGAAAACATGCTAAGGGGGGCCGGTATATTTAGCTTTGAAAGGAGCAGCTTAGGTCGTTCAGTTTAGCTAGATACTTTATCAATATTGTCAATGTGTGTGGTTTAAACGTGCCTTCGGAAAAAGGTAAAAATAACTTTGCTTAATAAACGATCCACCCACATAAAAAATGGGGACAAGCAGTCAAAACAAATGGTTCCTAAATTACAGTATGCCTAGCAAAGTTTATTTACTGTTATCATGATAACTTTAAGTACCGCTTAGCTAACGAATAAAAGAAATGAGCGTGATTTTTTGCTGTCAAATCAAATTTAGGCTGTTTGCGATAGTGACTAATATAATTAGCGGCTGATTCGAAGTAATAAATTTGCTTGCTAAGTGCCTGACGTTCTTGCCGAATAGCTTTTCTTGTAACCATCTTATGTTGCTTGCTTAAATCATAGTTGTTGTACAAATCTAACAATATATTTAAGCCACCATCTAGGTTTGAGGTGTAAGATTGAGATACGTTGTCGCCTTGTCTACCAAGTGTAACCATTACTTTGTTTATAAAGTAAGCTTTTTCTGTTATTGCTGAACGCCTCATTATATGGCTATCTTCTGAAGTATTGACCGTTCCTAATGCTTTGTTATTGAGCTCCTGCGATATACCACCAATTTTACGATAATGTTCACTAGATAAAGCCTGGCAAGAACAAAATATAGGTTGATAGTCAATTAGCGCGGTGTACAAATCTTTAAAGTGATAAGTGTCTGCTGCTATTATTGTAGCGTGGTTAGCTAACCACCGTTGCGTTTCGGTTTTAGTAGTATCGATACGCGGAAGTTCTTCTTCATCAACGATGTAATTGGTAAAAACGAAATCTGCCGTATATTTAGTAAATACTAAATTAATATAGTGTAAATAATCGATATCCCAAATATCGTCGCTATCACAAAAAGCAAAGTACTTTCCTTTTGCTTCGCTACAAGCTTGTCTGCGTGCTTGGGTTTGGCCATTGTTTTGCTGATAACGAATCTTTATCCTTGAATCATTATACAACGAAAGTATTTCAAGTGTATTGTCGGTACTACCGTCATCAATAATGATTAATTCAAAATCGCTTATTGATTGGGCGAGAATAGCCACTATGACAGGGTTGAGTAAAGAGGCTCTATTATAAGTCGGCATTATGATACTAAATAAAGGCGGATTCATAAGGTTTCCGAATTAAGTAAATAGACATAATACATAATTAAATATACCTGCGAGTATGTAGATAATTGAGAAGGAACTCACTTTTTAAGATGTACTTTTATCATGTGAAAACAATCTTTAACAAAGGCTAAAATAATGATGAATATTTAATTCGCACAATTGCCAAACCTAATATTTTGTTAAATTAGCCGAAGAAATACAACCATAGCATAGTTAAAATAGAAGTGTCTTGCAAAGGCATTCCAGCCAAACATTAGCAAAATGTAAGATTTTATTAATTTATCAGCAGAGTCAGCGAAATATTTGTTTTGAGCAACGCGAAAAGTAAACCGCTTGCGCAGCCTGCTCTACTCTAAAAATGTGGGCTTATATAAATTGACAGCCGTGACTTTGGTGATGCGCATGCATCACTATACTTTTGTTAACTCTTGCCAGTAAATGCCAATGCCACGGCCTCAGCCACGCGAATGCCATCTATTCCAGCCGACCATATGCCACCTGCATAGCCAGCACCTTCTCCAGCAGGATATAGCCCTTTAATATTAACGCTTTGATAATCTGCACCGCGTTTAATGCAAATAGGAGAAGATGTGCGAGTTTCTACTCCAGTTAACAAACCGTCGGCTTTGGCAAAGCCCTTTACTTGGCGTTCAAAAGCGGGAATGGCCTCACGAATGGCATTGGTAACGTAGTCGGGTACTACTTTGCTTAAATCAGTGAGCGTAATACCGGGTGTATAAGAAGGCTTCACGTCGCCAATGTCAGAGCTTGGTTTACCCACTAAAAAGTCACCAATGAGTTGCGCCGGGGCATGATAATTTTCGCCGCCTACCGTAAATGCTAATTCTTCTAAACGGCGCTGTAATTCAATGCCGGCCAATGGGTTACCTGGGTAGTCTTGCTCTGGTGTTATGCCAACGACTATGGCGCTGTTGGCGTTGCGCTCATGGCGAGAATACTGACTCATGCCGTTGGTGACAACTCTTCCTGGCTCAGATGCTGCGGCTACTACCGTGCCGCCTGGGCACATACAAAAACTGTATACTGTGCGGCCATTTTTACAATGGTGCACTAGTTTGTAATCTGCAGCCCCTAAAATTGGGTTACCTACGTTATCGCCAAAGCGGCTGCTGTCAATCATGCTTTGTTCATGTTCAATTCTAAAGCCTACTGAAAAAGGTTTTGCTTCAATATAAACACCTTGTTCAAAGAGTGCGGTGAAGGTGTCGCGGGCACTATGTCCTACGGCTAAAATAACTTGTTCGCAGGCCAGGTAATCGTTGCCCGATAAATGTAAGCCCTTAATTGTATTATTGGCGTCTAAATCCAATTTTTCGACCTTGGTGCTAAAGCGAAATTCGCCGCCAAGCGCGATAATTTCCTTACGCATTTTTTCTACCATATTGACTAGCTTGAAAGTGCCAATGTGGGGTTTACTTACATACATTATTTCTTCGGGAGCGCCTGCGGCCACAAATTCATGCAGTACCTTGCGGCCATAATGCTTGCGGTCTTTAACCTGGCTATATAACTTTCCGTCGGAAAAAGTACCTGCGCCGCCTTCGCCAAACTGCACATTCGATTCCGGGTTAAGCGCCTTTTTACGCCAAAAACCAAAGGTGTCTTTAGTGCGTTCGCGCACTTCCTTTCCACGTTCTAATATAATAGGCTTAAAGCCCATCTGTGCCAAAATTAATGCGGCAAATAAGCCGCACGGGCCAAGCCCAACAACGACCGGTCGAAGGCTAAGTATGGCAGGTGCTTGGGCAACAAACTTGTAGGTCATATCGGGTGTAACACGCACGTGGATATCATCATTAAACTGGGCGAGTATGGTGGCTTGATCTTTTACATCAATGTCGAGGGTATAAATGAGAAGTATGTTTTTATTATTACGCGCGTCATATCCTCGCTTGAACAAATTAAATGAGACTAGCTGACTTTTACTAACGTTAAGTTTGCTTAAAATAGCAAGCTCAAGTGCATATTCATCGTGATCAAGGGGTAGTTTAATATCGGTTAAACGCAGCATAATACACTTACTCTTTAAAACGCCGGACAGCCTTTCTGTCAGGGCACGTCATTTTAAATCACTTGGCGAGGTTTAGATAGTGTAGTTTGTATCGCTAGCAACATAGGTAAATTGACACCCTAGGCAATACAAATAACAAAGAAACTTGTTTTTTAAGCGCGCTACTTTACACTTACAAATATATTAAAATATAGGGCAGTTAGTAAAAGATGACCTTCGTAGTTACCGACAGTTGCATTAAATGCAAATATACAGACTGTGTTGCGGTTTGCCCAGTGGATGCGTTTTTTGAAGGTCCTAACTTTTTAGTGATTGACCCCGTCATTTGTATAGACTGCGCACTATGCGTACCCGAATGCCCAGTGGATGCTATTTTTCAAGATACCGAACTGCCGGCTGATCAGGCCGAGTTTTTAGATATTAATGCACAGCTGTGTCAAGAATGGCCAAATATTATTGAGATAAAAGCCGCGCCAAGTGATGCTGACGAATGGAGCGCTGTTGCTAACAAGCTGCCATTGTTAGAGCGCTAACCTTTGAAGCCTTTTGCTACGAGATAAACTTCGCGGGATCTAGGCCGAGAGGCGGCAGGCTTGCGCACCAGTACTTTGTCAAACGAAGTGCGCACGTCTTTTATGTATTCTTCGTAGCCTACACCTTGGAACACCTTTGCACAGAAGTTGCCGCCAGGTTTCAATACGTTTCTAGCCATATCGAGCGCTAATTCTACAAGGTATATTGAGGAATACTGGTCAGTCGTTGCTACCCCGCTTAGGTTAGGTGACATGTCAGACACTACCGCATCGGCCTTAGTGCCATTTAAGGCCCCTAAAATTTCTTTATATACGGCTTCATCGGTAAAGTCACCTTGAAAAAAGCTTACACCTATTATTGAGTCCATTGGTAAAATATCAGACGCAATAACGTGGCCTTTATCGCCTACTAATGGAGCAACAACTTGCGACCATCCTCCCGGTGCGCAGCCCAAATCTATTACCATATTGCCAGGACGAAACAATTTATCTTTTTCATTAATTTCAATAAGTTTGTAGCTTGCACGCGAACGATAACCGTCGGCTTTTGCCTTCTTAACGTAAGGATCGTTAACGTGTTCGTCAAGCCATTTTTTACTGGTTTTTGTTCGGGCCATAAAATGAGTATGCTAATAGAATTGCTAAAACGGTTCTCATTGTAAGCTTGCAGATTCGATTTGCAAATTCCTTGTGGTCTAAAATGAACTATTTATTTTGTATTAGTCTCTAATTACATAATTTTGCGCTCTTTTCGCCTGACTTGAATTGGCCAAAGTGCTAGGATTAACGTGATTAAAAGACGCGTTATGCGCTTGTTATAAACAGTACACAGGAAACCTTATGATTCATATCGCTGCATTAATTTGGTGCCGGTGATGTTTGCAACAAAAACTCAAAGGCAAAGTAATATGAAACTAGACGATGTTAAAAAGCTACATCAAAAAAAATACCGTACGCAACTAGGATACTACTTAGTAGAGGGCGAACATCTTATCCTCGAATTACAAAAAGCCTTAAAAATAAAGGATAGTTTTACAAATATTAAGCTGTATGTAACTGAAGAATATCAAGACTGGGCGCGTCAGTTGAAAACCGACTTCACAATATCCGTTATTAGCGCAAAACAAATGGCTCACATTAGCAATACCAAAACCCCGCAGGGGGCAGTGGCTTGCGTGCCATTGTCAAATTCCTCAAATTCAATAAATATGCACGTAATAAATACCCTAACCAATACTGAAAAAGACTTACCAAAGCAAAGTGAACGCTGTATTTATTTGCATGAGGTACAAGACCCAGGCAACTTAGGTACCATATTGAGAACTCTCGCTTGGTTTGGCCACTTTCGCTTATTACTGAGCCCCAACAGTGTTGATCCATTTAACCCCAAAGTGGTGCGAGCCAGCATGGGCGCTATTTTCCACGTGCCAATTGAACTAGAAGTAGGGCTAAGTGACCTACAAAAGCGTTTTACTAAAGTTGCTTACTTAGATATGCAAGGTAGCAAAGTTAATTCACAAGAGTTTGGATATTACGATTGCTACTTATTCGGTAATGAAGCTCGCGGCGTTCCGCTTGAAACCTTGTCTAGGATTAACGCAGACGCCTTTACTATTGATGGTTGCGGTAGCATTGATTCACTTAATTTAGCCAGTGCGGTGAATATGTGCGTGTATCAGTTATCGTTAAACTAGCTTGTTTGTCGGCACAAGGCCAAATAAGGAACTTGTCTGAAAACGTATAGTGCTTGAGGTATCTAAGCAATGCGAGTGTTAACAATTAACATATGTGTAAAATCATCTTCAAGTAAAACTTGATAAACATGAAGTATCTTTCGAGTTTTAATTTTACGCTGTTAACGTATCCTTATAAATATAAAAGCGTTGCTAAAAACTGACAATTTCGGAAAAACCCATGAATAGAATAAATACTATAAAAAGACTAGCAATAACGAGCGCTATCTTCTCGTTTTTGCCTGCATTTATATATTACATACTAAATGCAAAATCGTTGCACTTAGGCAAAAACATGATCAAACTAAACGAACTGTATGTGCTATCTGCGGTTACGGCGATTGCCTTAGTAAGTCATATTGGAGTAACGTTTGTTTCCACCAGTATTGGACTAGGAGTAGGCTTCTTCATGGTGTCATTGTTTGTTCAAGTTACTGTTGTAGCCGCGCTTGTTTTGTTCTATAAGGCCGCGCGTTATCCCGATTAGAATTCAAATCAGTCAAACAATGGTGTTCTCACCAATTAAGTAGCTTTGTAAGAAGTTTAATGTGCAGGGAATAAAATAACGAATCTTCGCCTTAAATTCAGTCAAGACACCAAATATGATCCATTGCGCTTAAAAATC
>JBLHMY010000039.1:0-15560 GCA_047621065.1 Glaciecola sp.
ATGGTGCCGCATTTCTTTCACTCAATTGCGCAATCTATGGGTTTGTCTTTACATTTATCGACAACCCAAGGTAATGCACATCACCAGGTTGAAAGCTTGTTTAAAGTGTTTGGTCGTGCGCTTCGCCAAGCAATTAATAAGCAAGGTGATATATTACCTAGCACCAAGGGAGCTTTATAAATGGCAACGCCGTCGTTAGTCATCATCGATACGGGGTGTGCCAATATAGCGTCGGTAAAGTTTGCTGTGCAACGATTGGGTATTCAGGCACTGGTGTCTGATGATGTTAGCGAAATAAGTAAAGCACAACGTGTTATTTTGCCCGGTGTAGGAAGCGCCCCTGCGGCAATGGCAAGTATTGCACGTAAACGGCTGACCAATTGTATTGAGTCCTTAAGCCAACCTGTATTAGGGGTATGCTTAGGCATGCAGCTAATGGTTGAAAGCTCGCAAGAAAACCACTTAGGCAATAATCAAGATACACCGTGTTTAGGTTTATTACCTGGTCATGTTGCTAAAATGGAAGCCGGTGACTTAACCCTACCGCATATGGGCTGGAACAAAGTTTATAGCGTAAGTGACAATCCTTTATTTGCGGGCATTGACGACGGTGTACATTTTTATTTTGTGCATGGCTATAGCATTACAAAGTACCAACATACATTAGCCACTTGCCATTATTATAGTGATTTTTCTGCGGCTATTAACAAAGATAATTTCTTTGGTGTGCAATTTCACCCTGAGCGCTCAAGTGATGCCGGCGCGCAACTATTAAAGAATTTTTCAAGGATTTAAGCACCATGATCATTCCTGCAATCGACCTTATAGAAGGTAAAGTGGTTCGCTTATATCAAGGCGACTATGCACAAACTACTGAGTATAAATTAGACCCTGTTGATGTAGTGAAGGATTACGCAAGTCAAGGCGCTAAGGTACTTCACATTGTCGATTTAACTGGCGCCAAAGACCCTGCAAGACGCCAAATACCCTTAATTAAATCGATGGTGGCAACGGGGCTAATGGCGTTTCAAGCAGGCGGCGGTGTGCGTACCAAACAAGATGTAATTGACTTGCTAGAGGCGGGCGTTGATAGGGTCGTCATAGGCTCTTTAGCCGTAAGTGAGCAAGCGCTAGTCGCACGTTGGTTTGAAGAATTTGGGGCTGATAAAATTGTATTAGCGCTCGATGTTAATATTGACCAAAACAATAACAAATTTGTAGCCACCCATGGCTGGCAGCAAAATTCAGGCGTGAGTATAGACACCCTTATTACGCATTATTCAGCCGTAGGCCTAATCCATGTATTATGTACCGACATAAGTAAAGACGGCACACTTAAGGGTGCAAACAACGAATTATACAAAGAACTAGTCGCCCAATACCCGAATATTCAGTGGCAAGCGTCGGGCGGAATAGGCAGCTTAGCCGACATAAGCGCCCTAAAACCAACAAACGTGCAAGGTGTTATATTAGGTAGAGCCCTACTAGAGGGCAAATTTACGCTTTTGGAGGCAATTCAATGCTGGCAAGAAGAATAATTCCCTGTTTAGATGTACGCAATGGCGTGGTCGTTAAAGGCGTAAAATTCAGGAATCATGAAGTTATTGGCGATATTGTCCCCCTTGCCCAAAAATACGCCGAAATTGGCGCCGACGAACTCGTGTTTTATGATATTACCGCATCAAGCGATAAACGCGTTGTTGATAAAAGCTGGGTAAGCAAAATAGCGCAGGTTATCGATATTCCCTTTTGTGTAGCAGGGGGCATAAGAACCGTCGAAGATGCAGGGCGAATTTTGGCAATGGGTGCTGACAAAATATCGGTTAACAGCCCAGCCCTGAGCAACCCCAACCTTATTACCGAACTTTACAATACTTATGGCCAGCAATGCGTGGTGGTGGGTATTGATAGTTTTTATAATATCGACACCCAAGCCTATGAGGTGTATCAGTTTACCGGCGATGAAGCGCGCACGCAAAAAACCAAATGGCAAACCCTAGACTGGATACAAGAAGCACAAAGCCGGGGTGCCGGTGAAATAGTCCTAAACTGCATGAACCAAGATGGCGTTCGCAATGGCTACGATATTGAGCAATTAGCCAAGGTACGCGACAAATGTTCAGTGCCTTTAATCGCCTCTGGTGGCGCCGGCACTATGCAACATTTTGTAGATGTGTTTAAACAAGCTAGAGTAGATGGTGCATTAGCGGCCTCGGTATTTCATAAAAACATTATTGAGATGGCCCAACTCAAAGCATATTTGGCCAGCCAAGGTATTGAAATTAGACAATAGTTTGTATTTATACAGAGTAATTAGCAAAACGCGTAAACAGTAATATCCATAAACACGAATAAAAAGAACACACAGGAACACACATGAAAGTGACATCAAAAAACGTAGCACAACTGGCCTGGGATAAAATGGATGGTTTATTGCCCTGCGTAATACAAGATGCCACCAGTGGCCAAGCTCTCATGCTTGGCTATATGAATCAAGAAGCGATTAATACTACTTTACAAAAAGGCTTAGTCACCTTTTTTAGTCGCAGCAAGCAACGTTTATGGACCAAAGGCGAGACTTCAAACAACACTTTAACCTTGGTCGACATAAGCACCGACTGCGACAACGACAGTTTGCTAGTGCTAGCCACCGCAAATGGACCTACCTGCCATAACGGCACAACATCTTGTTGGGATAAAGCCGATACAAGTGATGTAAGCTTTTTAGCGCAATTAGAGTCAGTAATCGCATCACGCAAAAATGCGCCTGCTGATTCAAGCTACACAGCATCGTTATACGCCAGCGGCATCAAGCGCATAGCTCAAAAAGTAGGTGAAGAAGGCGTTGAAACGGCGTTAGCAGCAACTGTTCAAGATATTGAAGAGCTTAAAAATGAATCAGCTGACCTCATTTATCATTTAATTGTATTGTTACAAGCCAGTGACCTATGCCTATCGGACACTATTAAAGTGCTAAAAGATCGGCATAATAAATCGACATAAAATCAATTGGTTATGAATTATATTACAATAATTTATAAATAATGATTGAAAAAAAACAAGTCATTCCTATATATGTAATGTGGAAGCCTAAAAGGGTCTACTGATAAAGCTAACAGGTTATTAACCTAGGCTTATCAAGTACTTATTGCCGAATAATCGGGATGAGTTATTACCAACTTACATATTGCTTAATAGGAAGGATATGACAATGAGAACCATCGATTTATCACCACTTTACCGTTCATTTATTGGCTCTGATCACTTAGCATCAATGATCGACACTGCCACTCGCCAAGAAAAACAAAACACCTATCCCCCGTATAACATAGAACTGCTGGGCGAAGATAAATATCGCATTACTATGGCTGTTGCTGGGTTTGCCAAAGATGATGTAATCATAGAGGTGCAAGAAAACACCTTGAAAGTAACAGGCAACAAAGACGCTGAAAAAAGCGATGCCAGTGCACATACCAGCGGTGAAAAGACACATCAACGCAAATACTTACATAAGGGCATTTCCGAGCGTAACTTTGAACGTAAATTCCAACTTGGAGATAACGTCAAAGTGCTAGCCGCTGACTTACAACACGGTATGTTACATATAGACCTAGAACGAGTTGTTCCCGAGGCACAAAAGCCGCGCAGGATAGATATTGGCAGCAGGTTAATTGACAATCAATAAGATATACCTGCCTATTATTGTATTTCCCTAAATACTAAAAGGCGCTTTTAAAGCGCCTTTCTTATGCACAGCAATGTATACAAAAAAACGTTGACGTTGATGACATAATCGATAGATTGACTTATGAATGAAAGATTGGGAAAAGCACTCAGGCGAAAATTATATACGGCGACGAGAAATAATAACAACCACGTAGTTATTTAGCACTGAACCTAATATGCTTAATTCTTTTTATCAAACATAGGACAGTTTTTATAATAAGGTACATATGAAATTTAATGACAGCATTGGGAACATGTTTTGGAAAAATAAAATTTGCGCTATACTGAATATGTAATAAAAACTTTTAACATTAGGTAACGCTTATGCAAATTGCCATAGGAGAATCTTCTTATACTAAATCTGTTTCTAATGTAGTTAGAGACATACGAGGTAATACGCCAGTAAAAGATTCCCTGTTCGAACAAGCGCAGCTTTACTTTGAAGCTTTTGATGAAAACAAAAACACTCAAACCGCACTGCACAAAGACATCGAGAACATCCAAAGCGAGTTACAAGCCGCTACTCTAAAAACCAGTGAAAAAATAGCTAATAAGCTAAAAATTGCTAAGCAGACCCTAAAGAACGAAGTTGCTCGTCAGGAAGACGAGCGCATCTGCAGATTACACAAAGTAGAACTAGTTTGTTCAAACTTGTTAATGCTGTCTGAAGCAGAAAACTGGCAGAAAACCCAAGTTAACAGCGCAAAATTGCTTGGCACATTACTATTACTTTCGCCAGGCGAAGGTACAAAACTTGCTTATCAAAATCAAAGATTAAAACCCGCTTACAAGGCGGTTATTGCCATTAGATTGCTCGACAAACTGCTAAAAGATGAACAAATCAATAATCAATATATTAATGAGCGCTATCAACCTTATCTCCGTTACTCACAAAAAGAGCGAGATTTAACCCTTTTCCAACACGATGTGTTGATACCCATAATGAGTGCGGCACTTTTTCAGGATGTGGGTTCATTACATCCTAGCGCACAACTTATTTTAAAAGGCGAAAGTGGCAAACTAGATGAATTTAGAATATTGGATCAAGAAGATAGGCAAGCTCTGCGTAAAATAAATAATGAGCAAACACTGCACTATATTACCCACGGTTTGGGCATGCAAAAATATGTCGGAAATTCTAAAGAAGAAAGAGCGGCACTTACGCTAAATGAAAAAAAACGTTTGAATTTTATTCGCAGCCTATTAATTAGTGCGTACAATGCAAAATTGGGAATAGGGAATTTAATAAAAGTCCCACAAATTTACGCCTCTGTTATTTTTTCTTCCAAACAAAACCACAGCTTTTCTGATTTACCCAAAGCCATGCTGTTTTTAAGCAAAGCAGCCCAACGCGATAATATTAGTAAAGTCGCAACAAACGGCTTACTTGCAATACTAGGGCACTTCCCCCAAGGTTATGGAATTATCTATATTCCTAAAGAAGATGATCAAAAGCTTATAGATTGTTACGAATATGCCATAGTTACTGAACTAAACCCTGCAGACCCCTTTGTACCCAAATGCAGAATAGCAACACGCAATTTAACCTTCATTGCTGGGGGAAAGGTAATTTCTATCGATACCAAAAGTAATCTATATTTTCCGGCAGCTAGAAAAAAACTAGAAAAAATAAGCCCCGCCCGTTTAGAAGAAATACTGCGCAAGTTAGCGTCAAACTTTGAAGAACGAAAGGCCTTAGATATTTTTCCAAGCTATTGGAATCCTCATGGATTTTTCGCTTACAAAAAACTACAGAACTTATGGAAAAGAGATTAATATTTGAGTAGCAAGCAAAAATAGTCAAGCCTGCCTGTGATTAACTTTTACTTGCGTATCGACGGACTCAATTGCATAGTACTTACTTAACAATACAAGTAACTATATGTGAACTAAGTACTTATGCCGCCAAACAACACAAGCTGTGCACCCTCAATACAAAGAATTACTTTATCTAACAATCAGAATATGCAGGTAGTCATCGCCAACTATGGCGCGCGGATATTATCAATTCAATATAAAAATAGTGACAACATTTGGCTTGAAACCACTTTAAATGAAGACGTCGATAGCCATATACTGAATGATAATTGTTATATGGGCGCTACCTGCGGACGCGTTAGCAACAGAATTAAGGGCGCGCAATACTTCCATAAAGGTAAATCTATAAAGCTAGATACCAACGAAGGTGAAAATACACTTCATGGCGGTGCAGGTGGTTTTAGTCAATGTTTTTGGACGCTATCCCCTGTTGTCGTAACAAGTGAAAATAATCAATCGGTCACACTTACTTATATATCGCCTGATGGCGACCAAGGGTTCCCAGGAAATTTAACAGCGCAGGTTATTTACACATTAACCCATGATGACCACTTAATTATTGAATATAAGGCTAGCTGCGATAAAGTGAGCCCTATTAATATGTGTAACCATGCTTATTTTACCTTAGGAGAACCCAGCATTCATGCTATGAAACTAACGGTTTTTGCTGACAAATACCTGCCCGTTGATGAAAAAAACATACCCACAGGAAAAATATTTGCCGCTAACGGTATGCATAACTATATGCAAGCAGTAACGCTAGGTAAGCGTATAGCGCTAAAAGATATTGATGATTGCTATGTATTGGTCAAAAATTCTACACAAAAAGCTTCTCAGTTAGCCTGTGTACTGACATCAAATAGAAATAAAATTTCATTATCAATTTCCACAAATCAAATAGCCATGCAAGTATATAGCGGTAACTATTTACCCGTTAAATACAGCGCTATCGCGCTTGAAGCGCAAGGTCTTGTTGATGCAGTGAACCAACCTGGGTTTGCAACGGACTGGGTAGGTCCCAATCAAAACTATCGAAAAGTAATCGATTATTATTTTCAATCATTACCCTTATATGATTAAAGCCTTTAATTGATTCATTGTAATAATGTTAACAAATTGCTAAATTACGATCTCATCGAAAAAACTTGTTGCTTAGCATCTGAAAATACTTACTAAACAGTCCGCAATGCTTCAATTAATTAAAAAATTACAAAGGAGCTTTATGTGAATCATCAGGTTCGGCTCGCCATTATTTTGGTACTTACTTGGATATTATTGTCAGGCATGTTTGAGCCTTTAATGCTTTGCTTCGGCGCTTTTTCCGTTTTATTTTCTATGTGGATAACCACAAGAATGCATAAAATAGATCAACAACGCTATACTTTTTTTGTCTCCGGTACCTTCATTACGTTTTTATTCAAACTAGCGATTAAAGTAGTACAGTCAAACTATGATGTCAGCTTGCGCATACTTGGCTTTAGACCAGTCGAATCTACCTTTATTAGAATTACAATGCCCTACAAAGATGATGTTGCAAAGGTACTATATGCCAACGCAATCACCCTTACACCTGGTTCATCCAGCATTGCACTTTCTGAAAACACCTTGTTGGTACACACCATAAGTGCCAAAAATGCAGAAGACTTAGCCAATAACGATATGCTCGATATTATGCCTAAGCAATATTTAATTAGCCAAGTGGATGTGAAAAACAAATGAGTATGTATTTTTTAGTCTGCGGAATAGCGATAATGACCACAATGGCACTTGCAGTTTCACGAGTGCTACTCGGGCCCAGTGTGTTTGACCGAATTTTGGCCGTAAATATGTTTGGTACGAAAGCGGTATTACTGGTTGCTCTGTTTGCATTTTACAGCGGTCGCCACGATTTACTAGACATCTCCCTGTTGTATTCCTTGTTAAATTTTGTGGGCGTAATTGCGGCCTTACGTTTGGTGGAAAGAGGCAAGTTTTTTGCCAATAACAGCAACGCCGTGTTAGAGGACGAAGAATGACCGATATGATACTCGACATCGCCAGCTTTACCCTTATTGGGTTTGGTTGTCTGTTAGGCTTAATAGGCGGCATTGGCATTATTCGGCTTCCAGACACATACGCTCGGCTGCATGCTGTGGGTGTAACTGACACCTTATGCACGTTTTTGATATTATTTGGACTTTGCTTGCAAGCTTCAGGTTTTGTTGTAGTCGCTAAACTTATTTTAATATTCTCATTTTTAGTCTTCACTGGTCCTGCGTCATCTTATGCCTTAGCAAACAATGCATGGCGATGGGGTCTACGCCACAATCAAAAAATTCACATTAATACCACTGAAAGAGACAAATCATGAGTTTTGTCGTTAATATCGTTTTATTAGTATTTTTATTAGTAATGGCGCTAGGGGTGCTTAAAACAAGACATTTATTTGCTATGGCAATGATGTTTAGCTTATACAGTTTATTGGTCGCTGGACTTTTTGTGGTGCTAGACGCACCCGATGTCGCTTTCACAGAGGCTGCCGTTGGAACAGGCATATCTACCGTTCTAATGCTGGTAACCTTAGCCTCTATAAAAGATGGGCATGAAGCGGTAAGTACAAGTAAAAAACGCCTAGGTCCTCTTATTATTTGTGTCGTAATGGGCGGTTTACTTATATTTGGCACTCACGACATAGCAAAACTGGGTGACATTCAAAGCCCACCTAATCAACAGGTGGCTTTGCGTTATATAGAAAAAGGCCAAGCAGAAACCGGTGTACCTAACTTAGTAACCGCAGTATTAGCTAGTTACAGAGGGTTCGATACCTTAGGCGAAGTCACCGTTGTATTAACCGCAGGTATAGGTGTGTTAATGCTGTTAGGACCAAGACGAAAAATTCGTGTGAAAACGCGCGGGACTAATAAAAATGATAAATGATCTTATCTTACGAGTAGTCACCAAGTGGTTATCACCTACCATTATATTATTTGCCCTGTATGTTCAATTTCATGGAGATTACAGCCCAGGTGGTGGCTTCCAAGCCGGTGTTATTTTCTCTTCTGCCATTTTATTATATGCACTAACGTATGGACTAGATGCAGCGCTTAAAGTGATTCCTATAACCGCGCTTAAAGTTTGCGCCAGTTTCGGTGTGCTGCTGTATGCGGGCGTAGGCGTAGTGTCTATGTTGCTAGGGGGTAATTTTTTGGATTATAGTGTGCTGGCAAGCAATCCCCTTACTGGTCAACATATTGGAATTATAATTATTGAGCTAGGCGTAGGAATAACCGTAGCGTCGGTCATGATTTTATTATTTTTCACCTTCTCAAAAAGAGTGCCTCCAGAATGATTGATTACGCCATTGGACACGTCAACTATTGGTTAATTATTGCGGTAATGATGGTGGGTCTTTATACCCTAATTAGCCGTTCTAATCTGATTAAGAAATTGGCCGGTCTTGCTATGTTTCAAACTGCGGTAATTTTATTTTATGTAAGTATGGGAAAAGTCACCGGCGGAACAGTTCCTATAGTCGATACCAACTACACTATTTATTCTAACCCCTTACCACAGGTGCTTATGCTAACAGCCATTGTGGTAGGTGTAGCGACTACCGCACTTGGGTTTGCCCTAGTCATTCGTATAAAAGAAGCATACGACACCATTGAAGAAGACCAAATAAACGAAATGGATAATCAAGAATGACCGAGCAGCTAACCATCCTTTTAGTGGTTATTCCACTTATATGCGCCCCAATTACTGCCCTATTTAAAAATCATACACTTAGTTGGTTGGTCACTCTATTAGTATCTGTCGCCTGCTTTGTTCTTTCATTTATCATTTTATATGACGTAATTGACGGCAAACACGTTATATATGAACTTGGCGGTTGGCGGCCTCCTTGGGGGATCGAATACAAAATTGATTCACTTAATGCGTTTATTGCACTTATTGTAAGTGGAGTAGCTACGGTGACCAGCATATACGCATTTCAAAGCGTTCCTAAAGAAATTGATAAACAAAGCCATGGTTTATTTTATGCAGCCTTTCAGCTTTGTTTGTTGGGCCTGTTAGGCATTGCCCTTACCGGTGATATCTTTAATCTGTTCGTATTTTTAGAAATTAGTTCATTGTCCAGCTATGCACTTATTAGCATGGGCAAGTCACGCAAAGCCCTGACCGCTGCGTTTTCATATTTAGTCTTAGGTACAATAGGCGCTACGTTTTTCTTAATCGGCGTCGGTTTTCTATTCGCGGCTTCTGGCAGTTTAAATATTGCCGATATTGCCCAACGTTTCGACACCTTTGCCGACATGCAATTAGTAATGACAGGCTTTATCTTTATTGTATTAGGCTTAGCCTTAAAAGCAGCAATATTCCCCCTGCATAGCTGGCTTCCAAATGCTTATAGCTACGCGCCTTCTGTGGTGAGTATATTTTTATCGGCAACTGCTACTAAGGTCTCTATTTACGCATTGTTGCGTGTGTTATTCGACCTATACCCCATTGAATACTGGCAAGCGTTGTTGTTACCGCAAATAATGCTAGTGCTTGGATGTGTTGCCGTTATATACGGGTCTTTTAGAGCTTGGCAGCAAATAGAATTAAAACGCATGTTGGCTTTTTCAAGTGTTGCGCAAATTGGCTATATTGTAATAGGTATTTCTTTGTTAAATGAAACTGGCTTAACCGCTTCGGTCATGCATTTATTTAACCACGCCTTAATCAAGTCAACGCTCTTTATGGGTGCTGGCATGGTGATGTATCGTGCAAACACAACTAAATTGTCTGAACTACGTGGCTTTGGTGGCAGTATGCCATGGACATTTGCGGCAATAGTGTTGGCGGGCCTTAGCTTAATTGGAGTGCCCGGCACGGTAGGGTTTGTGACTAAGTGGTATTTGCTTGAAGCCGCTATTTCTGAAGGAAAATATATTGTTGTGGCAGCCATTCTTATTGGTTCAGTGCTGGCCGTTGCCTATGTATGGAAAATAGTAGAAGCGATGTATTTCAACTCTGGAAGAAAAGTAGTAATACGCGGGGTATCGAGTGGCGATATAAGCGTGGCCAAAGCGCCTATAAGCTTAGCAATTGCACTATGGATTGGTGCTGCCGGCTGTTTATATTTTGGTTTATATACCGACTTACCTTTTGAAGCTGCCCAGTCGGTCGCAAAAGCCTTATTAACGTCTACCAATGCAACAATGTAGGGAATACAAATGATTGAGTTAACTTATTGGTTAATGGCTAGTTTAGTGGTTCCCATTACCGGTGCATTACTTATCTCAAGGTTAGACAAAACGCCAAACGTTAGGGAGGCTGTCACCTTAATTACGGCGGTTTCACTATTCGCGATAAACATTTATTTATACCTTAATTTAGACAATGCTAGCAAAGTGAATTTTTCACTAGCCGAACCCATTGAAGGCTTGTCAATTTCATTCGCCTTAAATAGCTTTGGCGTAATGTTTGCGTTAATTGCAAGTGGCCTGTGGATTGCTACCTCTATCTATGCAATAGGCTATATGCGAGCACACAGCGAAAGTCATCAAACGCGCTTTTTCACCTTGTTTGCTGTTGCCATAGCTGGCGTGATGGCCGTTGCTTATTCTGAAAATTTATTTACTTTGTTTATTTTCTACGAATTTTTGACCGTATCAACCTACCCTCTTGTAACCCATTCAGGCACTCCTGAAGCTAAACGTGGGGGTCGCAAATACATCTTAATACTAATGGGGTCTTCTATATTATTTTTTCTTCCCGCCATGATAAGTGTATTTTATATAGCAGGTACTCTAAACTTTATGCCAGGCGGAATTCTTAAAGGTAGTATGGACCCTATGTGGGTACTACCGCTGCTATTACTGTTTATTTTAGGTATTAGTAAAGCAGGCGTTATGCCACTGCATAAATGGTTACCTTCGGCCATGGTAGCGCCTACGCCGGTGAGTGCCCTGTTACACGCAGTTGCGGTGGTTAAGGCAGGTGTATTTACTGTGGTAAAGGTGGTGGTATTCATTTTTGGCACCGAGTTTATTACCGAATCAGGCGCCAATCAGGTTCTGGTTTGGATACCCATTTTCACAATTGTAGCGGCCTCAATTATTGCACTAACCAAAGACAATATTAAAGAGCGACTTGCTTATTCTACCGTTAGCCAACTTAGCTATATTGTGTTGGGTGTGCTGCTGGCAACTAAAGACGCTGTTACCGGAGCAGGCATGCACATTGCGATGCATGCCTTTGGCAAAATAGCTTTATTTTTCGCGGCGGGAGCTATTTTGGTGACCATGCACAAAAAAGCGGTAAGTGATCTTAACGGAATGGGCAGAGCTATGCCCTTTACTTTTATCGTATTTACAATAGGTACCTTGAGCATTTTGGGCATTCCGTTTTTTGGCGGTATGTGGAGTAAATGGTATTTGTTGTCGGGGACATTGGGCTTTGAACATAACAATGTGATTTTTTGGACAGTTTTGGCTGCTTTGGCACTGAGTTCATTGCTAAATACCTATTATTTATTAAGTATTCCTATGCGCGCGTTCTTTATGCAAAATAATGCGTATCAACAAATCCAAGAAGCACCAAAAGCATGTTTAATTGGGATGGCTATACCCACTGCTATGACCTTATATTTGTTTTTTGATCCTTCGGTGTTTTATCAACTTTCACTCACCCTAACAGAATAGAAGGAGGCGACCACATGCAGTTAAATGAATCAAGCTCAACGAACGATAAAATCGATCATGGTCACGTGAATGACTTGTCACCAAAGCATGAAACACCAAGCGACCCCTCTTTCTTTGATAAACTCAAAAATATCCGCATTATTATGTATTCTTTTTATGCTCTTTGCATAATCTTAGTCGCACTTGAATTTATAGTGCATCGACACATTTACTTATCGTTTGACGAAATTCCTGCCTTTTACGCCATTTACGGTTTTGTAGCCTGCGTGGTACTTGTGGTCATTGCCAAATTAATGCGCCATGTAGTTATGCGAAACGAGCATTACTACGATGAAAGACTAGATGAACAAGCCTCTGTGGAAAACCAAACTTCAGCAGTTGGCGTAACTGCAGAAACAGTTGATGATGGTAGTAAAGACATACCACAAGGCACAAACCAACTAGGCGTGAATAGTCAGTCAAGCGCCGGAGACAAGCAACTATGAGCTATGCTATACCTGCTTTTTTACCCTTTTTCTTTGCAGCCGCACTAGCTTTATTCATCCCTATGCGGTGGCGCTACGCACTGGTACTTGTGCCTCTTATTAACGGCATATGGTTATACTTAAACTTAGACCCAACGCCCATCAATATGCAACTGCATGTGTTTACTCTTGAAATAGTTAAAGTAGACCGCTTATCATTACTTTTTGGTTATTTATTCCACATAGCATGTTTTATTTGTCTTATTTATGCGATGCACTTAAAGGATCGTGTGCAGTTTGTGGCCGGACTCGCCTATGCTGGCAGTGCAGTAGGCGCGGTGTTTGCCGGTGACTTCTTGACAGTCTTCGTTTTTTGGGAGCTATTGGCTTTAACATCGGCATTTTTAATTTTTGCACGACGCACAAAATCGGCCCAACAGGCTGGTATTCGTTATTTAATGATACAAATACTCTCGGGCGTCGCACTTCTAATAGCCGCTATTATGCACTACCGAGCAACAGGCAGTATTAGCATTACCCAAATTGGCTTAAGCGACTATACCTCATACCTGTTCTTGTTTGCCTTTGGCGTGAAGGCCGCTTTTCCCTTTCTACACACTTGGCTTACCGATGCCTACCCTGAAGCAACACCGGTGGGCACTGTGTTCTTATCAGCATTTACTACCAAGGTTGCCATATATATGTTGGCAAGAACATTCCAAGGAGAATCACTACTCGTTTATATAGGGGCAGCCATGACTTGCTTCCCTATTTTCTATGCGGTCATTGAAAACGACTTACGTAAAGTACTTGCCTATAGCCTTATAAACCAACTCGGCTTTATGGTTTGTGGAATAGGTATTGGTACTGCTTTAGCTATGAATGGTGCGGTTGCCCATGCTTTTAATGACGTTATTTTCAAAGGTTTATTATTTATGACAATGGGCGCGGTATTAACCCGTGTTGGCCATGTAAATGGTTCAAATTTAGGCGGTCTACATAAAACCATGCCTAAAACAACACTGTTTTGCATTGTAGGGGCGGCTTCAATTTCTGCCTTCCCACTGTTCAGCGGGTTTGTTAGCAAGAGTATGGTAATGGCGGCTATGATTGAAGCCGGTCACGAGTATTTATGGTTAATGCTGTTGTTCGCATCTGCTGGTGTATTTCATCATGCAGGTATTAAAATTCCATTTTTTGCCTTTTTTGCTCACGACTCTAAACTACGTCCAAAAGAAGCGCCCACCAATATGCTCATTGCAATGGGTATTGCGGCCACTCTTTGTCTTTTGATTGGCAGTTTCCCACAAATTTTGTATCAGCTTTTACCTTGGGAAAGCGACTACAAACCTTATGATATTACACATGTACTAACGCAACTGCAGCTATTGGCTTTCTCTGCCCTTGCCTTTGTATGGCTAAATAAACAAGGTTTATATCCACCTGAACTTAAATCAGTCAATCTTGATATTGAATTTTTATATCGTAAGGTTGTACCAATAGCCGGTCAGCAAGCGTTTTCAACTTTATCGCGTATAGGTGGGGTATTAAAAGAAACATCGCGCTCTGCTTTTGCAATGTTGCCTATCAATAGTGGAAGCAACGATGCAAGTGCAGCAACGCTAACGCTAAGAATGGTTATTGGGTTTGTTTTACTAGCTTTTATAGCATTAATAACAGAGCTTATGTAAATGTCGGTTTTAGGTGTGCTTACATAAATTCAGGCCTAAACGCGCTATGCTCTAGTAACAAGGTTTGTATTGAACTAACGTTTAAAGTAAATAAATTTGACTAGTAAAGCCAGATTAATCTCCTCTTCAGCCTGCAATGTCTACTCAGATTTGTTGTCGACTTGCCTCATTGCATCCATATAGGCAGGCCAGCAAGACCCATCACTAGGACCCATGTAGCAAAAAATATTTTCAATTTTACAGGTGAGAAATACAATACAACATGCTTGGCAATAATCCCGCCAATTATTGCACCAGCACCGGCGAAAATAACAATTTGCCAATATACAGCTTTAGAAATCAGTAAATGGTAAATGATAGCGCCTTGCACCGTAAAGGCAGAAAGAATAACCGCCAACGCAATGGCAAAACTAATATTAAACCTACGCAATATAAGATAAACCGCCACCAACTCGCCAACACCTACCGACAGCCAAGCTGTAATAACCCCCCCCCAAAAAGCGATTAACGTTAGCATAATTACATCAAAGCCCACTATTGCACTCACATATTGCTGTCTACGCATAAACGGTATAGATGCATAAATGGCAATGGCCAATACAATAGAAAATAGACCAAAATAAAGGTGAAGACCCGATTGGATATAGCTAGTATATTCATACAACACATACTGAGCCGTCAAAATACCGCCGATAGAAAACGGTACGCATATAGCAAGACCTTTGCCTAAAGATTGCCATTGAGGTGATTGTGCATGATCTTTGTGGCTAGTTTGCTTAAGTGAGCGGTAGTGATTAAACCAAGTGATTGCGCCTGCCGTCATACCGCAGCATTGAATGGCAAAACTAGTCGCCACTATCGTTTCACTCGACAGCGAAAGCTGATTGAAAAAAGGCACAAACACTACGCCGCCGCCAGCCCCAGTTGCATTAGCAAATATAGCACCTACTACGCCTAAAAATAGAAAACCGCCGTAGTCAACAACTAACAAGTAGCTTTGTGTTGCACCTAGTAAGACTATCCATACAGCTATTATCCCTATTTTAACAGGGAAGAGCTTGAACAATTTATAAATTCGAGTTATCAATACACTTACTACTTTTTGACAAGACCTTAATTAGCGCTAATCATTGATAATAATCAACGTACTGCAAGGTTAGTTTACTAATAACGCACGTAACAAATACGTTATC
>JBLHMY010000040.1:0-15474 GCA_047621065.1 Glaciecola sp.
TAAATAAAACATGTTTGTTAAATAGCTAACAACCATAATTTTGCTGATTACAGCAAGCTTCTCTCTTATTGCTGCAGAAGGCTTTCAAGAGACTTCAGTTAGTATTGATGCACCGTCATTTTTAGTACCAGCATGGCAGTTCCCCGGATATATAGACGAAGAGTATGGAGTTTCATTAATGGTAACTGAATTACCAGAGCTTCCAATTGCAGACGGTCTAACCAAGATGACAAAAGATGCTTTTGCCAAAAAGGGAGATAAGTTAATTAGCTCTGAAGATATAATGCTAGGGAATAAGAAAAGTAAGTTATTACATTTAGAGCAAAGAGCATACGAAATTGATTGTTTAAAATGGATGGTTATTCTAGGGAATTGCAATTCCTTTGTGGCATGGAGTATAACCGGCTAAGCCTACAAATAGTAATGTTATCGATAGCCCATCTATTTCACCATCGCTATAAAGCAGTGGGTCAAATACATATTTCTATGAACAATTACTATTCTCGGTAGGTGAAAATATTAGCAAAGTACTTGCAAAGTAAGGACCCATATTGCCAGGCCATAGAGTTGAAATCCACCTAACACCAAAGTCGCTTAAACCAAATAATCGGTCATATTCTACTGAATGTGGCCTTTCTACCTGGTGAACAAGAGAAGGTATAAAGTGTATATCTGATTTTAAGGCTTGCGCGGGCTTTATATCAATAATTAACCACCACTAATTATATTCGCTTCCCGTACCTGTATACTTAATGAAGTCGATTTTATATTTGGCAGATTCAAATACGTCGGGCCCCGTTCTATCAAAATGTTCGTTTCCATTTGTACCGCTTGAATTAACGTCTCTTAAGCGTGATGTAGCAATCCATAATGGGGTACGGTATGGTTTTTACTTAATAACAAATTCAACGCTATTTCCGTAGACATACAAAATACACTTCAAAAACTCTTCGTTTTTACCTTTATCTAGTTTAGATGTATCTGGTTGAATGCGCTTATCTAGCCTAAAAAGTGATAATGCCATTTCGAAAATTGGTGTTTCTTCTTCTAATGCAACCTTTCTAATATATCTGTCTACTAATTCGTTTGGACAAATAAGGCCTCGGTCATTACTTGGCATTGCTAGCAAGCTCGCCGACTTAGCGCTAAGGTATAGGTCAACAGCATGCGAGTTATGGCCCAGCCATAACTCGCTAAATGAAAGCACATTATTGTCGTTTTTATTACAGACATCAATATTTACCGCGTTTACTAACTCGCAAACAAGATTTCCCTCAAAAAGGCAACGTTACCTTCTCTTCTTCCACCATATTTAAGTCAGAAGCGATTTCAAATTTTTGTTGCGATACAGACAACGTTAATATGTCTTGTGGTCGTACGTTTGCCAGAGTCGATCGTATTTCTGATTTAACGTCGACATTTGTAGGTCCTGATGAAATCTGTTTAGCGGTGAACCCGTTTGTATCAATATCAAGGCGACTATAGCACCTGCAACAACACTAGAATCCTTCAAACCTTAACAGCTCTTTACTTACCGTTATTATCGAATCTGATTTTCGTAAATTTCGTTCTAGCATTGCTGGGGGAATGTAAAACCCAGAGCCAACAAGATTAGATAAAGCTCTCAAGCATCATGCTTTTTTATAGGGCGAAGTAAAATTACCGTCAAAAAAAATTAATTTGGGTTTAAAGTCCAGCTTTCAACTAAGCGCAAAGCTTTGCGTTCGCTCACTTTGTTGAATCCAACGATGAGGTTTTTGCTGTTGCCTTTACAGTAGCGGTCTAAACTGTTCTATTCATAACAAGCCATATTTAATTTTTGTATATACCTAATACACCTATTTTTAATTAGGCTTAGATTGGATTTAGATTACCTATCCTAGAGCAATATTTTAAAATATGTAAACTTATCAACAACATGAGTGCGGGTTTGGGTATAAGCCGCCCACAGCTAACAATATATTCTTATTATCGTGCTACTCTTTGCGTACCTAATATTGAACTTGGTTCATTATTTTGCTTGAGTTTCAACATGTGCTTTAACCCGATTTGTAGTTCGGTTAAGATAACCATAAGGTTCTGACGAATCCAGCATTGCCCAGAACATGACCAACCATTTGGTGGGATCATCACCCTCATATAATGCAATCACTAAATCTATGTCTATCCAATAGTGATCAGCTCCATCGGCCAAAGCGACTTTGTCTAATGCTTTTCTTGCCGAGCCTTGTGAACCACTATCGATAGCTTCGACGATAGAAAACCCATTAAAGGCGTTAGTGTCCCTGAGGGATAAATTACCGTTTCCGGAAATCAAAACGTACATTTGCAAGCTCCTTAGATAGTTTACTGCTGGTCTTTTTTATTATGCTTAGACTGCCATCAACATAAGTAATAATACCATGAAAAATTGCTGAATTTGGTGATAAAAAGACGCAAAAAGCATTGTCTTTAGACTTAGCTTATAAATTTTAAATTTGTCGAATTATATGTTAAGCAAGCTAAGTAAGCGCTACCACCATTTTTGTGTATTGCGCTTACTGGTCTGCAAGCGTTCACATTAATGGCGGTTTTGACTCAGTGGAGAGTACTAAGAATTATTGCATTTCTTAAGTATGATCGCAAAATAGGATATAGTATTGGCGTTGTAACTAGCTGCATTAATTTTCACCATTTCAGTAACTCGAACATACTTATCAATTTCAGAGGAAACAGTCGTGCGCCAAAAAGTAGAATTTATAAGCGGTAATCACACACTTAGCGGATTACTTGAAATACCTCAGTCGAACATAAAGTTTTATGCTTTGTTTGCCCATTGTTTTACTTGTGGCAAAGATGTAGCCGCAGCATCACGCATCAGTCGAGCTCTAACCGCTAAAGGGATTGCGGTGTTACGATTCGATTTTACTGGCTTAGGCAACAGTGACGGTGACTTTGCAAATACTAATTTCTCTTCAAACATCCAAGATTTAGTTGCAGCCGCTGATTTTTTACGTAAAGAATACGACGCTCCCAAATTGCTTATAGGACATAGCTTAGGTGGCGCTGCTGTCTTAGGTGTTGCTCAACAAGTACCAGAGTCGATGGCGGTAGTAACTATCGGTTCTCCGTGGGAAGCGGCACACGTTGCCCACAACTTTGCAGCTCATATTGATGATATTGAGGAACAAGGTGAGGCGGAAGTAAGCCTAGGCGGTCGAAAATTCACTATTCAAAAGCAGTTCTTGGACGATATTAATAGTTACCAAACGGGCCACATAGCCAAGCTTAGAAAAGCGCTCTTGGTCATGCATTCACCAGCAGACAAAATTGTAAAAATTTCAGAAGCAGAGAAAATTTATCAAGCGGCCCTACATCCAAAAAGTTTCGTTAGTTTGGATAACGCCGATCATTTACTGAGTAATAAAGATGATTCTGAATATGCCGCCGAGGTTATCGCTGCTTGGGCAAGTCGTTATGTGCCTACCAATAACCAGAGCTATCACAGTACTGTCGCTCAAGGGCATGTGTTAGTGGAAGAAAAAGACCATCAATTTACTCAGCATGTAAGTACCAACAGCCACTACTGGTTAGCAGACGAGCCCGTTAAAGTAGGCGGCAAAAACACAGGACCCGATCCATATGAGCACTTACTGGCTGGTTTAGGAGCATGCACATCTATGACACTGCGTATGTATGCCCAGCGCAAGAAATTACCGATAGAACATATAAAAGTAGAGTTAACACATACTCGTAGCTATCAAGATGATTGTGAAAATTGCGAACAACAAAATGGTATTGAGGCCATAGTGCGTAATATTAGTTTTATCGGTGATTTAAATGACCAACAAAAAATGCGGTTTTTAGAAATTGCTGACAAATGTCCAGTACATAAAACGCTACATAACAATGTTGCTGTTGTTAGCAGGCTTGTTTAATAGCAAAAATAAACATTCGGCACCACGCATAATCTTACAAGGCTGTAACTTGGGGTTCATCGGTTTCAATAGTTTTACCCAACGCTAGGTGCCCGATTGCGTTTGCAAACTTAGTTAATTCTAATGACATTAACTAAGTTGCCCAATCTCTTAATCAGCCACCATTGTGCCTGCCTTTTCCAGTTGCCAATAAAAGTCAGTTGATAACGGCAAAAGCGAAGATTAACAGGCATTTTGTGTGTAAATTAGCTGTAAAAGGCTTAACCGAATCGCTCTGTATGGGAGCATGGGCAAGCTTTCCCTATGTTACAGTTTGCGTTGATCATCTTGGCGGTATTGACACAGCAATTTCGGACCATGCTATACCTGTTGGTAAGTGGCGTACCAAACTTAGTAGGCGTTGGTATACACCGGCCAAGCGTAATTAACGAGCACTTGGATAATCAATTCAATGCTCTTGCTGGTGCAACAATTACTAAACGTTAACTTTGCATACGGACAATAAGTCCGTTGTTAGGCGCAATTTTACCTTCACAGACGTCTTCAAAAATTTCTTGCATACCTGCAAGGCCTTTTAAGTCAGTCAGGTTTAGCCATTCTTTACTCTTAGCTATAGAAACGGCTAAATATTCACGGCTTTTTTGGTCGAATACTTGGGGTCCCCATTCCTGCAAACGCTTTTGAATTTGTGATGGTGCAAAAAAGAATTCACTTCGTTGGCTAATAATATCGTCACTGCGGCCGAGTTCGTGCCAATGGGTCACCCCCACATTTGAACAAAATTTCATATTGTCACCAAGATGTTTATGTAATGTACTTAAGGTATTTACATTCCCAGACATATCAACAATTAGGGTAGGTATATTGTTATCTATTTTTGTGATTTCATCGTAGCTGAGAACGCTGTCATAAGCATTAATACCAATGACCATATCTACATTTGAAGCGGACGTAAGCGCAATTAAGCTAGGAGATGTTTGCTTATTGCTTGTTAGGTTTTTTCCGAATTCTTGTATACCATAAGCTAAACCAGTACTTGTTTTGCTCGACGCACTTAACATGACCAGTTGCTTGGCGCCAAACCAATTGTTTTCCTGAAAGAAATCAAATAAGGCAAACGAAGTGATATGCAAGGGAAATAGCAGCATACGGTCGTCTTCATGAGCTTTGTTATAACCAGGCTCGTGCGCAACTCGACGGTATATGTTATAACCTGCGGGCAGCTCGCGCCGGTGAGCGCTGGCATCTAACCAACTGGTGGTACCTACTTTTGCTGGCTGTAATACTAAGTGTGATGCAGGTGGGAAATAACCAAATAAACGCTCCCCTACAGGTACTTCATCGCAATTAGAGCTAACTACGTCAGCAAAGCCCCACACTGGAAGTATGCCCCATCCTTGAGTATCTTCGCTAGTGCCATGAGATGAGTGGCTGTGCGGTGGGAAAAACTGCCAATAACCTATTTTTTCGCCCACTACAGCATAGGTAATATTATTAGCAGTAAGCGCAAATTTATCAATTTTAACCAATACTTGGCCGGTGCTTAATGGTGTCTTCGTTAAGTCGTTGCTTACTATGCGCGACTTGGTAATATTTGTTTTTTGTATCTGAAATTCGCTCAAAGTCTTGTCCTTTTTATTATATATTGTTGCTTAACATGGCATGTTATCGCACAGCGACGGAAATGTTTATCGTTGCCCATGTATTTGCGCTAAATAAGCTTGTAGTTTCGCCATAGCTGCTGGACTTGCGCCCTTTAGGCGCTTTAAAATCTCTATTTTATCAGTTTCGTGTTCTTGCACATTGCGCACTAACTTACTAAAGCCATCTAGTCTGTTTTGCAACAGCCAAGCCCGTAATTCTTGGTCTTGTCCCCATATATGCTGGTTCATCATAAATGCAGCAGTTACACGTACCCAATCATTTGTGGTATTAGGCAGTGGCACAACATTGCAAATTTTATTTTTAATCTCGTCATTGGGATAGCTTGCTTCAACATGTGCAATAAAAGCAGCGCTAAATACTGGTTGGTAAGAACGCACGGTTTGCGGGGTAATTAGGTTTTCTTCAAAAATAGGTTTTATGTTTAGATTAGTAATAGCGCTGGCTGAACAATCGACGTGAATATGTTTACTGCTGGTGGCAATTTCACCTTTTACCAATACAATTTTATCACTGTGAATGTGAGTAACTCTGCCTAAGCGGACAATGTTTTTGACCCGTCTAAGTTGCGCTAGTTCCATTGTGCTCACGGTTGCTCCGTGGAACATACTTGGCCATATATTAGTGTCTATACGAAGCAGCACACCTGAATTTTCTAAGCGATGAAACATGTCGTCGACGGAGGTTGAACTGGCAATCGCCTCCATTTGATTAGCTTCATTGCCTATGGAGTCAATAAAGAACTCTTCGCTAGCCTGGGTGTTTTTTCTGTCTATTAACCAGGCGTCCCTAGACATTATCCAAGTAATGTTGTCTGGGTTAACCTGTTTTTCTAGCAAAAATATAATTGCATCTATGCCCGTTTTACCACCGCCTACCACCACGTAACCTGCCGGTGGTGATGTGATCTTGGTTAAATCGTTGAGCGGCATAAATTGAACGCCGCGATCTACCTTGAAATTGGGTGTATGAGTAGAAGGTACCGTGGTGTTCAGGTAGGTTGCGTCGATGGTTTTTTTATTTACCTTTACATGATGTTCTTGTCCGGTAAGGCGTGATGTAAAATTGCCTTCGCCAGTATAATCACACATAGGGAAATACTTAACGCGTCCGGAAGGCAAGAACTGCTCGCGCATAACATCATCAAAATATGCACTTACTTCAGCGCCCGTTGCTAATTCGTTCAAACCCTTATTTAGGCCAACGTGATCCTTTTTGCCTTTACTGAGCTCACGAGAATTCACGCCATAAAAAGAGGATGGCTGATGCAAAGTAACAAAAGGATAAGCACAATTCCAATGACCACCAGGTTTATGAAATCTATCCACTATGATAATGCTGGCGTCGGTTTCGCTTAGCAATGTGTCAGCAAATGCCATACCTACTGCGCCACTGCCTACTATTAAATAATCGCTGTCGCTGTGTTGCGTGCTCATACGGTAAGCTCTCCTTTTATTGTTTTTGTGTATTTGATTAATACTACCGTTGGTAACGGCTATATGTCGGCAAGTACCGCAATACAACACCATTACATCATTTTTAGATTAAAGCTATCACCTAAGGCAATCAAGTCATTCTTAATAATCAATGCAGATTTGTTGTTCTTATGGAGAAAGGTTGATTGACCATAACACTGCTCAGCGACAACTTGCTGGGAACTTAACGGCGGCAACTTTATGCATAAAGCGCTTACCCTTGCCCCCATAGAAAATTAATTGGTTTATGCATTACTGCGCCGCTAAATTCAAAGCCATTATCGCGATCTTTTGCTACTAACACGGGACCATCTAAATCAATAAAGTTAGCGTATTGGGCTAATACAAAAATAGGTGCCATGGCTAATGAGCTTGCCACCATACAGCCTAACATTATTTGCAGATTTAGCGTCTTTGCTGCTTTTGTCAGTGCAAGTGCTTCGCTCAGTCCGCCTGTTTTATCTAGCTTAATGTTAACCATACTGTATTTGGTAGCAAGTAAGCTTATATTAGCGCTTGTGTGACAAGACTCATCTGCGCATAGTGGGATAGGCGAGCTAAAACCAATCAATTCATCATCTTCACCTGCAGGTAAAGGTTGTTCAATCACAGCCACATTTAGATTCGCTAAGGGGTTTACTACATCGTGCAAGGCAGCAAATGACCAGGCTTCGTTGGCGTCTATAATAAATTTTGAATTAGGACATGCTTTATGAATAGCCTGCATTTTGGCGACTATATCTGCTGAGTCCAATTTTATCTTAATAAGTGGTAAGTGCGCCATAGTTTTTGCATTTGCTACCATAATATCAATACTGTCAACGCTCAGCGTTTGTGCACTTACAGCATGCGTGACTTCAGGAAGGTTAATTAAGCAATTTACACTTGTGTGAGTAATACCCGCTTTTAAGTCCCAAAGAGCGCTGTCCAATAGATTTTTGGCAGAACTAGCGGGAAGGTTTTCATTAACAAAAGCTTGAGCATAAGCTATTAATGCAAATGAGGGCAAATCTTCAAAAGCTAAAAAGGAGGCTTTAACTTTTTCTAAAATAGCGTTTGTCGATGCTATCGATTCATTATATCGGGCATAGGGAACAGCCTCGGCCCAACCTTTAGCACCATCAAGACGAATAGTAAGCACAACAACTTCAGCGTGGGTTTTTGTCCCTCGTGATATCTTAAAGGGCTTAGCTAACGCTATAGACTCTGTTGCCCAGCATAAATGAAGCTTTTTAGAATCATTAGGCAACATAGGCATAGTAGAGTTAATCCATTTTTTCTATGACAAGTTCAGGCTGGCTGTTGTTTGACACATCTAATATGAATCGATACATAGCGGTTTCAGACGGCGTAAACTTTAAGTTGAGTGAATCACTAGCGCACACAAGTTTTACCTGTTCGCTAAGCCTCATAGGTACGGCACCAAAGTCATTGCCGCAGTTTAATGTCATAGTCCAGTCAGCATCAGCAACTTTGAAGTCATAAGGTTGACCATCTGCAATGAGTTCAATGGTTACGGCATAACTCTTATCACTGTTAGCTAGTAATTTAAACGCTGTATTTACTTCCCACCAGTTAAATACGCCCCGTAAGTACATGTTGGAATAATCCTTTTCAGCCACTTGCGTAAAGAAGTCGGAAGAGCCTGAAGAAGCACAGCTTGCTACCAGTTGTATTGTTATAAGGATTATTGTGAGTTTTACTAATTTTACATGCATAGTTATTGTTAACTCATCGCTTAAAAGTTTAATACTGAAATGTCGGCAACTGACAAAAACTGCTTACGGATATGTGAAATTAGTGCGATACGGTTTACCTTTATGGCTTCATCGTCTGCCATAATCATGACTTTATCAAAGAACTTATCTAGGCTGCTTTTAAGTGATGAAAGCTGGGCAAGCACTTCTTGATAGTTGCTTTGTTCGGCAAGCTGGGGCAAGTTTTTCATTACCACTGCATAGTTACTATATAAAGTGCGCTCTTCTTCTTCAACAAATAGAGCCGGGTTTATATCCGCAATGTTATTTAAGTTAATTTCGTTTTTGGCTAGAATATTGGCTACGCGTTTGTTTGCTTTGACTAAACTTTCAGCGCTATCGGTAAGTGCAAATTCGGCAACGGCAGTAACGCGCTGATTAATATCGCTAAGCGACTGTTTGTTTTCACACGCAAGAACAGAGGTAACAATATCGGCGTTGATATTTTTGTCTGCATAAAAAGGTTTTAAACGGTCAAGTAAAAATGCGACTACTTGAGCTTCGACTTTGGTATTACTTAGCTTATCTTCAAATAGATTTGCCACTTTGTTTACAATTTCAGTCAAGCTCACATCTATATTGAAGGTTACCAGTATGCGTAAAATGCCGATTGCACTTCTGCGCAAAGCAAAGGGGTCTTTATCGCCTTTTGGTAATTTGTTGATGCCGAAAATCCCTACTAGGGTATCAAGCTTTTCTGCCAATGATAGCAGCATACCAGCTTTGCTTTGCGGAAGTTCATCACCTGCAAAGCGGGGCAAGTACTGCTCTTTAATTGCTTTTGCTACGTTTTCGTTTTCACCATCGTGCAGCGCATAATGATACCCCATTACGCCTTGAACACTTGGAAATTCCATTACCATATTGCTGACAAGATCGGCTTTGGCTAATGTTGCTGCGCGGCTAGCATCGCTCATATCTTGCGCACTTGCCTGAATAAGGGCACCAATAGCTTGCGTAATTTGTGCAACGCGGGCAGATTTTTCAGCAACAGTTCCCAATTCCTTTTGGAATAAAACGCTGCTTAGTTTTTTTGCTTTATCAGCTAGGGTAGTCTTTTTGTCGGTATCAAAAAAGAATTTTGCATCTGATAATCTTGGGCGAATCACTTTTTCGTTTCCAGCGATAATTTGCGCTGGATCTTTACTTTCAATATTAGCAACAAACAGGAATTTAGAAGATAGCTGGCCGTTTGAATCAAGTAAAGGTACATATTTTTGGTCGTCTTTCATGGTGTAAATAAGGGCTTCTTTGGGCACATCTAAGAAATTTGGTTCAAACTGCGCCTGCAATACTACGGGCCATTCTACGAGTGAGGATATTTCCTCTAGTAAGGCCTTATCGTAATCGGGTGTTAGGGTTAACGCAGCTGATTGCGCGATAAGCTGTTCTTCAATAGCTTTCATTCTGCTGTTGTAATCAACTAATACATACTGCTCTTTCATTAAGCGTGCATAGTTGTCAGCGTGGTCGAGTATGACTGTGTGTTGGCCGTGAAATCTATGACCCGACACCAAGTTATTTGATTTAAGGCCTAGTAGTGTAAGGTCAATTACTTCGTTTCCATACATAACGCATAGTGTATGTACTGGACGAATAAACTCTATATTGCTGCTTCCCCAGCGCATTGCTTTGGGAATAGGTAATTGTTTGATTGTACGTTCAAGTGCCCCTTGTAACTGACTATCTAAGCTTTGGCCGGGCACAAGAGCTTTGTGCAGCAACCACTCACCCTTGTCTGTTTTTAGGCGTTGGGCTTGGTCAATAGTAATGCCATTTCCTTTGGCCCATCCTATGGCGGCAGGCGTGGGTTGTGCATTACTATTAAATGCAACAGAAACGGCGGGACCGCGTTTATCTACTTGTTTATCGGCTTGGGTACGCAAACAATGCGTAAAGGCAACCGCTAAACGACGCGGTGCACCAAAAGGAAGGCACTGTTCAAAAGTAAAACCTAGTTTGTTGAGTTCTTGCGACAGATTTTTTGCAAAACTGATCGACAATTGTTTAAGTGAATTAGGCGGTAACTCCTCACAGCCTAATTCAACTAACAAAGTGTGAGTATGTAAATCGTTCATGTTTATAGCTCCTTCGATTTACAAAGCGGAAAGCCAAGGGCTTCACGGGTCTCAAAATACATTTGGGCACAGGCTTTGGCCAGTGCCCGTACGCGTAAAATATATCCTTGGCGCTCTGTTACTGATATTGCGTGGCGGGCATCTAGCATATTGAATGCATGTGATGCCTTCATTACTTGCTCGTAGGCAGGTAAGGGTAGTTGTTTTTCTATTAGCAATTTACTGGCTTTTTCGCATTCGTCGAAAGTAGTGAACATGAAATCTACATCTGCGTATTCGAAGTTGTAAGCAGACTGTTCTTTTTCGTTTTGTAAAAAGACGTCGCCATAGGTTACTTTTCCAAAAGGTCCCTGCGTCCATACCAAATCATAAATACTGTCAACACCTTGCATATACATTGCTAAACGTTCAAGACCATATGTAATTTCGCCCGTTACTGGCTTGCATTCAATGCCGCCAACTTGTTGGAAGTAGGTAAATTGCGTGACTTCCATTCCGTTTAGCCAAATTTCCCAGCCCAATCCCCATGCGCCTAGGGTAGGCGACTCCCAGTTATCTTCTACAAAGCGTATGTCGTGAACTAAGGGATCAAAGCCAAGCATTTTTAACGAACCTAAATAAAGCTCTTGAATATTGCTAGGAGAGGGCTTCATCATCACTTGGAACTGATAATAGTGTTGTAAACGATTGGGATTTTCGCCGTAGCGGCCGTCGGTTGGACGTCGACAAGGCTGCACGTAAGCACTGTTCATTGGCTCAGGTCCTAAAGAACGCAAAAATGTCATCGGGTGAAAAGTACCAGCACCCACTTCCATATCTAAGGGTTGAATAATCACGCAACCTTGTTGCGCCCAATAATCTTGTAATGCCAAAATTAACCCTTGGAAGGTGTCTAAATCGTATTTTTGCATAGCTTTAACAGTCTTTGACCTTAATAGTTGAAAATAAACGGCGACTATGATTGATATGATCAGGACTAGCACCGAGAAACACCTAGTATACCTCGATTTGGGGGAACTTGGTAAGGCTCAAATGGGTCACATTAGGGGGAGAGGGCAAAAAATTCGGTAAATAGTAGTTAATACCGCTTAAGCTACCTCAAGTTTTCTCAGTGCTTCGGTTTCTTTCAATATTTTGCTTTCTAGCTGACTTTCAATTTCCTCACGCTCTTTATCTTGCTGGCGTCTTTGAGACTTAGTTAACAAGGCGCGTGCTTCATGAGTCGGGTAGCTTTTAACCATCTCAAATAATTTATGAGTAAAGGGAAATTCTTTAGCGTAGTCTGGATGTGGGGTTACCGGCATGGCCTCTAGCAGCCTGCAAATACGAATAACCCCTTCAGACAAATCACACTGCTGTTGTTGAATAGCAAACGCGATTGTTTGAATAGAAGACTGCATTGATGCGACACGCTTGCTGCGAATGGCTTGGCGTGTGTCTTTTTGAGTCTTTACTAATGATAGTAACCGGCCTGCATATATCACCAGGCCAATAATGATAAAGGCACCTGCGGCCATGAATATTATGCTGATGCTCATATAAAAATAGTGCTCATATAAAAAAGTTAATCCCTGAAGTCGTCTATCTTTATTGCGTCTAACTTGCTAAATGGATCATCTTCGTGGTCACTTTCTTGGCTAGTGTCTGGTGAATACTCGTCAACATTTATACCCATTAGTTCACATAATACTCTGTATCGTGCGGTCATTTTGTCCACATAGGCTTGTTCAGACGCTTTCAATTTGCCTATTTCTTGCTTTTCAAGCAAGACCTCTAAGTTTTTATCGGCTTCGATTGCGTCAAGCTCTGCTTGCGGAGTTTTATATTTTATTGGTTCAACAGCAGTTACCTTCGCAATACCTGCTCCCTGACTGCCTTGATCCTGTTGTTCATTGGGCACATACTTAGACAAATCAATTGGCGTTTTGCTACCGGAGCGAGGGTCTAACTTTTTCTTTCTCGCTGAGGCGAGGATAGCTTCTGCCAGTTGCTGTCGGGTACCTGACTTATTACCTGATTTAGCTTTCGGTTTTTCTACGGTATTAATAACGCGTGGTGCGTTAGATTTAGGTATACCTATTCGGTCTTCTTTTCTAGATTTCTTTCTTGACATGAGGTTCTCGGTTGACTAGCTCAACGTAGGTTGAGTGTTGCAAAAGTAGGAATTGATAAAGTCGAATACTACATTGTTCATGATTATACCTGATGGTAAGCAATACACCAATGAATGTCATAGATAATAAGCGTGTAGTGGTGGGGTATAGTGAATAAATACAACAAATGTGTTGTATAAATATTGGATAAAAAAAAAGGCGATAGTCAAAGCTATCACCTTTATTTAATGAGTGTCTTTAGACACCTCTCCCGTATTGGCACCTTGAGTGCTCTTGTTCACTGCTAAACTTTCTTTTTATTCTTATTTGCAAGTTAGCGAACTTTTTTCGGTCATCCGTTACACTTTATTATTTTTTTATGTTGCCCAATAACTAGAATGTTGTAGCCTTTCGGCTCAGCCTTTAGCTAGCGAGTGAGGTAGATAATACTCAAAAAAATAATATTTACAACATTTTTAACAAATAATTTACAAACCTTTTAGTACATGCCCTCTAAGTACTTAGAAAGTATTGAGATATCTTCATCCGTTAATTTAACGGCAATACCACGCATCATGCCATTAAGGTCGTTATTGCGACCACCAGAGCGAAACATTTCTAATTGTGTTTGCGTGTAAGCAGCATGTTGTCCACTAATTACAGGAAAGCCCGCCAAGTTCACGCCTTTGCCGTCGGCGCCGTGGCAGGCAATACAAGCTGTAATGCCGCGCGCAGCATCGCCGCCTCTATACAAAGCTTCACCCTTTGCTATAACATCTTCAGGGGTTTCACCAATTTTCAGTTGCTGACTCGAAAAGTAAGCACTAATGTCTAACATGTCTTGCTCTGAAAGCATCATCGCCTGGCTATTCATAATGACGTTGTTACGGCCTTCCTTACCGCCCGTTTGAGATGCTAATTTAAATTCTTGAAGCTGCTTAACTAAATAGCCTTGATGTTGACCGGCTAATTTAGGATTCATAGGAATAGCACTATTACCATCGCTACCGTGACACGCTGCGCAGGTTATTGATTTTGTTTTTCCAGCTTCGGCATCACCCTTTGCCTGCACCGCAGCAGTGGTTGCCAAGAATATAGCTAAAATTAAACAATATTTTTTCATACTTATGCTCTCTAAAAGTGAGGTTTAACGAATCACCAATTGTGATATCCTGATATTTTACACAAATAATGGCCTAAAAAAACATTTCCTTGATAATACTGTGGATTTACATCAAACAAACTCACCGTTTAAGTGTAAACTCGGTGCCTGTTCAGCCCTTATTTAGCTTATTCTACTTCTTATGTCTTATTTTACACTAGCAAAGTTTCTCACCAGCGCACCGGACATCTCTCACCTCGAGCCCTTTACCGGCGGGGAGGTTGCCTTCGCAGGTCGTTCAAATGCGGGTAAGTCGAGCGCATTAAATCGCTTAACACGTCAAAAAAACTTAGCGCGTACCAGTAAAACACCTGGCCGAACTCAATTAATTAATTTATTTGAGCTAGATGATCAAAGAAGGCTGGTTGATCTTCCGGGTTACGGATATGCAAAAGTACCCATGGAAACGAAACTAAAATGGCAGAAGTCGTTAGGAGAGTATCTGCAAAAACGAGAATGTCTAAAGGGCTTAGTCGTATTAATGGATATTCGACATCCCCTAAAAGACCTTGATCAAGAATTAGTCTATTGGGCCGTTAGTGCAAATTTACCGGTTTTAATCTTACTAACAAAAGCAGATAAGTTGAAAGCAGGCAAGCGGAAAAGTCAGTTACTGATGGTACGCGAGGCAAGTATTGCATTTAATGGTGACGTAACAGTAAATGTATTTTCTTCGCTCAACGGCTTGGGTATTCCCGAGACTGAATACAAACTGTCACAATGGCTGCAGATACCTAATAAATTAGCCGAAAAAGAATAGACATAAACAAGCAGCCTGACGCTGACACTTTATTATGCGAACTGATTAAACACCAACACATAGTAAAGTTATGGAGACTGAGTTAGGGAACGAAAGTCAAAAATATTCCTAAAAAGCCTTAAAAAAGAAAGCCCCGCTTACACACTAAACGGGGCCATTTCACAGGGAGAACAACACATTCACTATATATGAGCATCCCATCCGCGAAAAGTTCCCTACTATTTAAAAAACTGCAAATTTACTGCTTTTTTTGCTATATTTGAATATTAAAGTGTAAAAATTAACCCTAAATCTGGAAACAAATATTCTAGTAAAATCTTTGGGGTTTTATTAACCGCATCCAGCAAGAAAATCTTCAACGAAGTAATTAGTTTTGCAGCTTACCTGAGTGAAGTGATGTGCCTTCACCTTCAATAATCCCATGGCGGCGCTTAGGATATGCCATAAAATCGAACTGGGAGTTATGTTTAATGAGTTCATTTATCAAGCCCTCTGTAACATGATAATGCACATTATCGTTACCCGAGTCATGCATATGTAGCAATTTTCCTGAAAACCATCTTGTGCTTC